>PSRL01000184.1 GCA_003176035.1 Verrucomicrobiota bacterium | reverse complement strand
CATATAGTAATCATGATCTCTGAGGGGGCTGTTAGCCGCCTCCTTCTTCTCGTCAGTAGCCGGCGTGTCAAAAGTCGCTGCGGGAGAAAAGAAGGAGTCTGTCTCCTGCCAAGCATCAACTGTCGGAGTGACTGCCCCTTCTTGTCGAGGGCAAGGAGTGCTCATCACCAGAGAAAGAGGTGCCGAGGCCAGATTCTGCCCCTCCGCTGGCTGTGTGGGAAGGGCTATCGGTCTGTTAAAAATTAATTTCGGTTTCCCGTAAATAAACATGATATTCCCTAAAATATACAGCAAGCTATCTATAACTAAATAGATGATAATCGCGTAGTTTTCACTTAGAACTTCTCCCAAAACCTGGCAAGACTAACCGCGAGAAGTAATTATCGCATAAAATCAGAAGTGGGGTAAATTTCGAGATCAAGGCAGTCTGAAATGCAATGGCAACGTAGCTGAGGGAAATAAACTCACAAACTTGCTATCATTTGACAGGTCTTCGCTATAATGAGTGTTACCTTCTTTTAGTCGACGACTGGCGGGAAAGGGCAGAAAAATGCTCTTCTCATCGAGGAGCTTTTCTTTTTACCGCGTCCGCATTACCAATTGAGGCTACGCCGCTTCGGAATTTTTGGGAGTGAAAAAGGGCCTTCCGGCCCGATGGGCCCTTCTCTTTTATTGTGTCGTCTCGCCTAATAAATGCTCTAGTGGAGTCAGATGCCAGCTCGCCACCTTTCTCATTCGACATGCAAATCTCTCGTGGGGCTCCCGACCGCCGCGGCCCTTGTTGTCGCCAACATGATTGGGACCGGTGTTTTCACCAGCCTTGGATTTCAGCTAAAAGATTTTCATTCTCCCTTTATCATCATCATGCTTTGGCTGCTTGGAGGGGTCTTTGCTCTCTGCGGCGCTCTCTCCTACGCTGAGCTGGCGGGAGCCCTCCCTCGTTCCGGGGGGGAATACCATTTTCTAGGACGAATTTACCATCCGGCATTGGGTTTTATGGCAGGGATGGTTTCGTTGGTGGCAGGGTTTTCGGCTCCCACGGCACTGGCCGCAATGGCCTTTGGGAAGTATCTTCAGGGCATTTTTCCACACATACCACCCCAAGGCGCCTCTCTGGTGCTAGTCACTCTTGTGAGCGTGGTTCATTTGGTGAGCATCCGAATGAGCGGACTCTTTCAGACCATCGTCACCATCATTAAAATTGCTTTGATCGCAACTTTCCTCATCATGGGATTTTCTCTGGTGCAGTGGGAGAAACCGATCTCCTTTTTCCCGCCTCCAAACGCCTGGCAAGCAATTTTTTCTCCTGCATTTGCCATTGCCTTGATGTTTGCGATGTTTTCCTATTCGGGATGGAATGCGGCGGTTTATATTGCCGACGAAATCCAATCGCCCGAAAAAAATGTGGGTAAAGCGCTGTTGCTGGGCACCGCAATTGTCACGGTCCTCTACGTCCTTCTCAACTCCGTTTTCCTGCTCACCGCTCCCATCCCTGCTCTTGAAGGCCAACTGGATGTGGGAAGAATAGCGTCAAAATATCTGTTTGGAAATTTCGGCGGCCTTTTAATTTCAGGACTCATTTGCCTCAGCATCGTTGCCAGTGTGAGCGCAATGACCTGGGCCGGCCCCCGTGTCAGCGCTGCGATGGGCACTGACCATCCCCCTCTCCACTGGCTTGCGCTCCGGACCAGCAAGGGGGTCCCATGGCTCGCCACGGTTTTTCAATACGCCTTGGTGGTTTTACTCTTGTTGACAACTTCATTTGAAACAGTGCTCATCTACGCGGAATTTGCGCTGGTAGCCTGCTGCCTGCTGACGAGTTTGGGAGTAATAGTTTTGCGGCACACACAGCCTGATCTTCCGCGTCCATTTCAATGCTGGGCTTATCCGCTGCCCCCGCTGCTTTTTTGTGCGATTAGTTTGCTCACACTGGTTTACAGCGCCTTTAAAAAACCCTGGGAATCTCTTGCAAGCCTGACAACACTTCTGATTCTTGTGATCGCCTATTTTCCAATCCACAAATTCCAAGTTGGGACAAGAGCACAACGCCAATGATTCATTGAATGGGTGCATGTGTCTGTTAGAAATGGCTCGGCTGGCTGGGTGCGGTAGCCCTTCGGCAGACCCAAACTCAGGCAAAAAAAGCTAGGGAGTTTCCTGATGCAGACTTCGTCTGTTTCCTTGAGGAATTAGGATCCCTCCCAAAATCGAGGAAGACCGGCGTAGCTGACTTGCAACTTGCGATGAGTGAGTTAATAAATGTCCAAAGCAGATGATCAATTTAAAGGGAAAGAAATACAAAAAAAGCATGCGACGTGTGATTCAGCTCCTCTTGCTGCTGAACCTCTGCTTGGCGTCCATAAGCGCCAAATCCCAGCAGATCGCCCAAGCCATTCGACGAGCTCTTCCGGTTGATTCTCAAGCACCCGCGGGCATTCCGCGGCAGGCCTCAGTCGATGAGCAGGCGAAATTTTTGGCGGGAATTGATCTCCCCAATGACTCTGCCCTGGCACCCCTCCAATCCACTGCCACATACCGCGACCATGCTCGCCAATTTGCAAAAGCCTGGTCCAATTTCAACCTCACCCATTTTAGCAAGATGCAGGCGTGGTCCCAAAGCGAACTCCAACCCAAATTGCCTTCCGCTTCCGTATTGCTCTACATGTTTGGCGGACCCGATTTCATCAATGCATTTGCGCTGTTTCCAAACATGCCCATCATGGTGCTAGGAGGTTTGGAACCAATCGGCAAGGTGCCGGTACTCACACAGCTCACCGAACCTCAATTAGCTGCGAATCTCGCGAGGCTCCGCACGTCGACCGATTCCACGTTGAAATGGAGCTTCTTCATTCGCAAGGACATGAAAGTTGATCTCGAACAAGGCGATCTCCGTGGAGTGGCCCCTATCCTGTACGCTTTCCTAGCCCTTTCGGGGAATACCATTGAGCAGGCGGACCTGATCCGTGCAGGCGGTTCTCCGGTCCTGCGCATTGTCTACCGTCAAAGTGCGTCCGCCCCCCGACAAATTCTCTACTACGTCAGCGCAAACGTGGTGAATGGGGCTAACCGATCCTTATATTCCTGGCTGTCATCCCTAGGACCTAGCATTGGTTATCTCAAAGCAGCTAGTTACTTGCTACATAGCAGCGAATTTTCTTCCGTACGCGATTTTCTCCTCACCCGATGCGGAGCCCTTCTCCAGGACGATTCCGGCATCCCCTACAGATATTTTTCACCCGATCGTTGGCAAATTTATTTGTACGGCAAATACACCAGGCCTATTGAACTCTTCAAAACGCGCTATCAGGCCGATTTGTACAACGCTTATCAAAATTCAGGCACCGTCGACTTCTTACCGTTTGGCACCGGCTATCAATGGCGACCCGGCTCATCCAATCTCATGCTAGCCGTGAAAAAAGAGCCAGGGCAATTGTAGCGAAAAAACTATAAAATATACATGCCTTTGAGGCTTGTTCCCCTCTCACCCGGCATGAGATAGAAAGTCCCCGCTGGGCCTCCGGCCACGGCATGTCCGAACAATGGTATCCATAGGGCGATCATGGCGCCCACTTTAGGCAATGCAAGTAGCGCATACCCCCGCAGAGAGAGTAGAACCTCTCCCGAAACCTAGGAAGACCGGCGTTGCCAGACGTTGCGGAACCGAGTCATAGCAAAAATGCTCGGCGAAACATCATGTGCTGAGTGCAATCTCTTTGCCAGCAACCTCTTTAAGGTAACGTTTGAAATTCGCTTACTCATGCATTATATTACTCGTCATGAATAAAAACATTATTCATAAATGTCATACTAGCTAATTTTGTATAATAGGGATGTTAGCTAATATTGAATGTAAGAATGGACTTCTGAATTGGCTAATCCCGGCTAAATTAGATCGTTCGTATCAGGTACAGTGTGTCGAACCGCTCCTTGAGCCCGCAAACAAGGCGCTTTTAGATGCCGGTGAGCTGTGTGAGCAACGCCTGGTTGTCATTGACTCCGGCATTCCGGCGCTCCTATGCGATCAAATTAAATCATATTTTTCGACTCATCGAGTAACCGCGACATATCTTACGGTTTCAGGCGGAGAAGCTTGTAAGAACTTTCAAGCTCTTCAAGGTATCCTGGAAGCATTCGCAGCGTTTAGATTAAAACGGAAAATGGAACCAGTAATCGTCTTCGGTGGCGGAGCCGTGCTTGATATTGTCGGATTTGCGGCGAGCATCTACCGTCGCGGTGTTCCATTTATTCGCATACCTACTACTCTGCTCGCATTTGTAGACGCTGCGATAGGAATTAAGACGGGAATGAATTTTGGTCGCCAAAAGAATTTGCTTGGCTCCTACTATCCGCCGCTGACGGTTTTTCTAGATAGAAATTTTCTTATACCATTGAATAGACGACAATTCATTTCAGGTCTTGCAGAAATCCTTAAGGTAGCTATCAGTTGCGATACCGAGCTCTTCGAAATGCTTGAAAGAAATGTCATCAAGTTTAAAACGCAAGATCTTTTTGATGCGCATTTAGGAGAAATTTTATTTAAGGCGATTGATATTACCCTCAGTCAACTTGCCCAAAACATTTATGAAAATGACTTGTACCGCTTTTTGGATTTCGGACATACATTTTCTACCGCTTTTGAAATGACAGCTGCTTCGATGCCACATGGGGAAGCTGTCGCCTTGGATATGAATCTTTCGGCCATCCTTTCCATGCATCGAGGATTTCTTCAACGCGAGGATTTTTACCGCATCGCCAGAGTGACTGAGCAATTGGGACTTCCAACGGCCATTCCAGATATCAGCTTTTCCGACATCTGGAATTCGGTCGACGACCGGAGCTATCATCGCGGAGGTCACCAGCGAATTCCTATTCCGGCGCGTTTGGGACAATGCGTCTTTATAGAGGATGATTTAACGCCCCAAGAGCTGACTGATGCGCTAAAGGAGTTCGGAAGGAAATCTTGGCGTTAGTGAAGGTCATCACGTATAGCGAACCCCCTATAAAATGAGAACAACTTTGTAAGTCTTCTTTCCTCGGCCATTGTTGCAAAACCACGTCCATATCATGGATATGGCCTTCCTTTTGAGCCGCGTCCGAAGAAAAAATACCATCCCAATTTGTGATCATTTTATAGGGGGTTCGCTACATTTAGTCGATCCTGAAAATGCGTTTGCGCTAGTAAACATCCATGTGTGCGGGTATTTCGATAGTACCATTTCAGCCAGGAACAAGTGTGGCCTTGCGCTACTCGACGACTGAACAACGCAGGCGCCGAATACTTTTCGCCCTTTTTCAGGGTGTACTAGCCCTACTTCGTTAAGTGAGCATTAAACTGGGCAATTGCGTCAAAAATGCCGCAAATTTCTAAAAAAGCAACAGGTTGTTTTTCG
>PSRL01000111.1 GCA_003176035.1 Verrucomicrobiota bacterium | reverse complement strand
GCGGTTGAATGCACCGGTCTTGAAAACCGGAGAGGCGAAAGCCTTCGTGGGTTCGAATCCCACTCCCTCCGCCAGTCGGAGTTACTCTGTAAAATTTACTTTTCCATCGCAATTTAAGCCAAAAATGGGCCGCCTGTACGCAAAATTGTACCCAAGGCGGCCCAAAAACCTCGAAGGGGGGAGAAATCAGCGGTTAGTCAGTGACTACCCGTAAGAGTCGGAGTGGGATTTGACGTGAATTTCTACGGAAACGGGAGGTTCGCAAATGCATGACAAGTTTCGCCTTTACCGCCGCCCTAATGGAGTTTTTTACCTCGAAGAGTTCAATACCCGACGCCGCAGAAGCCTACAAACCCAAGATGAAGCTGAGGCACGTCGGCTGATAGCCCAGAATCAAGCCATCAGTCAACCTGTGTTCAACCGGGAAATGGAAAGGTCTACCTGAAGGCTCATGACCCATTGCTTGAAAAACGTACCTGGAGAGACCTCGTGGAGACGATTCAGAAGAGCTATAAGGGGGGCCATACGGAGACTCGTTGGAAAGTGTTCACCAAAAGCCTTCCCTTGTCTCTCGTGCTGGATAAGAAAATCATCGAGACCACGTCCGCGGAATTTTTTGGCCTCCCTTACCATAGGTCTTTTTGTCCCAAGTCCGGCAGCGCCGGTATTGTCGGCTGTATGCGATTATTCATGCTGGAGATCTAGTGCCTTCTTAAGAGCTGTTGCCACTTCAGTAGCTTTTCCGCGTCCCCAAAAGTACAGAAAAAGATATTGTGGCTTCTCTTCGAGCATATGTTGGTGAATAGCCATGATATTAATCTCGGAAGCGCAGAGCGACTTCAGAATAGGCTGTAGCTCTTTTTGTCTTACCGCAAATTCTCCGTCAGCAAGCGCATCATCATCATTTCCTGCGAAGGCTATCCAGGTAGTGAGCCCCATTTCCTTGTTTAGTTCAATGCCAGAAGGTAGTACGGCCTTATATCCCTTAATTACCTTAAACATACCATCCTTGCTTTCACCTTTAATTCCAAAAATCGCTTCCAGCGGGGCCGCCGTAATTGAGCTTTTTCCGGGAAGTACGGTGAGACCGGAAGCTCTTGCGGGCTTGGCTGGATTCGCCGCACGGATGGCTTTTATAGCAGCGAAAATTTTGCCCACAGCACCGGCTAAGTTTTCGGCGGGTCCTTCACCACTGATATGCATAAAATAAACATTGGGCTCGTTGTAAAAAAAATAGTGATGCAATGCGGTTACAGCTAGACCATGATCCAGCGCCGCATGCATAGCCTCATTGATCTCATCTTCAAATAGGACAATGTCGCCGACAACTGCTGCGCCGAGCTTGCTGTGGGTAAAAGCTGCGAAGGAGGTGAGTCCCATAAACGTGGGCATCGACCAACGGTCCACCGTTACCGGGATGTCGCTCCGCGGAGCGGTTACCGTAAAAACACCGTCCTGAGATGTCCCTTTTAAACCGGTTAACTGCTCAATCTTGACGGTCTCCAAAGGGTCGGTTGCCGCAAAAATAGTAGAGCTGCACAATGCCGGTAGTAGAATGCAAACGATCAAAAAGGAGAGGGGGGTCTTCATCTTCATAAGAGAAGACTGTCGGAAAACATGTTGTCAATAAACAACAAATAGGAAAGGGTGAGATTTTACCCCTTGAAGAGTTCAGGAGAGGTTGCAGAGCATTTATTAACTAAATAGTTACATGTTGCAGCAAGAAATAGCCGTGAGGTTGCCGGCCTTGCGCCTCAGATCCGAAAGCTGTCGGACCGGCAACAAAATGTAATTATTTGAATTGCAAAACTCCTAGTGCTAGCGCAATCAACCGCATCCACCAAGCATTTTACGAAAGCGTAATTTTCCTGGACCCTAACAGTATGTATCGGTCAAAATAAAAAAATGGCACTTAAGAAATGGGCATACTTGTATCTTTCACCAGGTTTTTCTCCTGAGAAAAACACTACCATCAGCAGTTCGAACCAGTGCGAATTTATTGCAGTGGGATTCGATTTTGCCTCCAAACAGGACGTAATTGAAATCGTGCGAAGGTTGATTGCCGACGGCGTTCAAATGATTGAGCTTTGCGGAGGCTTTGGGCCGCTTTGGGTTGCCAAAGTCAGTGAAGCCATTAATGGAATCGTACCCGTGGGAAGCACGGCGTATGGACCCGAAGCTCGCAAGCCCATGTTGGATATTCTCGCTGAGTGACAGGTTCAGAGATTTGTCGAGATGCAGTCGGGGTTGAGACTCTTACATGTAATTGGTTCTGTAAATCCGGAGGGTGGAGGACCTATCGAAGCAATTACGCAATTGGCTCTGGTTAATCGAGCTCGGGGACATGAGATAGAAATTGCATCTCTCGATGCTCCAAGCGATTCGTGGGTGGCTACCTGTTCGGTAGCTTGCCATGCATTGGGTCCCGGCGTGTCTTCTTATCGGTGGAGCCCCCGATTGACCCGCTGGCTCCGTGAGAATTGTCATCGTTTTGACGCTATAATTATAAACGGCATTTGGCATTATAACTCTTTTGGTGCCTGGCGAGCTTTGCGAAAGACGTCTGTCCCTTATTTTGTATACCCGCATGGGATGTTGGACCCTTGGTTCAAGCGCCGCTTTCCTTTGAAGCATTTGAAAAAATTGCTGGTCTGGCGGTGGACGGACTTTCGGGTGCTTCGCGATGCGCGGGCGGTCCTCTTCACATCAGAAGAGGAATGTAAATTGGCATCACAGTCCTTTCGAAAATACACATGTCGTTCCATTGTTGTCCGCTACGGCACGGGCGGCTGTCCCTTTCCGAGAGAGGCCTGCCAAAAAGCATTTTCCGAACGTTTTCCGATGCTGCGTGAGCAGCGAATTTTACTTTACCTCGGAAGAATTCATGAAAAGAAAGGAGTGGATCTGCTTTTGAAGGCTTTTTCGCGAGTCTGTTCGTCTCGTTCTGAATCGTGGCAACTCATCATAGCGGGCCCCGAATCCGCTTATGTCAAACAAATGAAGGAGCTAACCGAGATGCTTGGCATTGTAGATCGGGTTTCTTGGGTGGGAATGCTCTCTGGTATGCTAAAATGGGGGGCCCTATACGCTGCTGATGCGTTTATTTTGCCCTCTCACCAAGAAAATTTTGGTGTCTCTGTGGCAGAAGCCCTTTCCTGTGGCGTTCCCGTACTCATTTCTAAAAGGGTGAACATCTGGAGAGAAATTTGTAGCGATGGTGCTGGCTTGGCTGACGAAGACAATTTGCCGGGAACTCTGCGGTTGTTGAAAACTTGGATGGAAACCCCACTTCTCGAGCAACAGAGGATCCGCGCTGCGACACGCTGCTGTTTTGAGCGGCATTTTCAGGCGATAACAGCAGCTGCTTCTCTCATCAAAACCATTAAAGAAGCCCTATAAGGAAGGCTTATTCAGTGTGACTGCGATGCGCAAGCCATTTGTGTTCTTTGAGTTTTGAAAACTCATGTCCGCTAGCATCGCGGAACGGTATTTGTCCTTACCAGCGCGACCATCTATTGCCGTGGCAATGGTGACACCCATAATAACCGTCGCGCCATCCACGGTAGCCGTAGTACGGGAAGCCGCCATGATAGTGCCAGGATGCATAATAGGGCGAGCCACCATAGAAACCGGGATAAAATCCCGGAAACCCCATTCCTCCAAGTCCAAATCCACCAAACCCACCGTCAAATCCACCAAATCCCAGCCCACCCAGACCGATATCTACAATGGGTGCTGGTCCCGCCGCGGTGATGATGCAGCCGGTTTCTAACCCACATATTGCAAGCATACCGCAAAAAATGAGAGACATTTTGGCTTTGCGGATTGGCAAGATGAAATTCATAAAATTACCTTTTGTTTTCATGGTGGGATCGACTCTATCGTTTTGGCTTTTACGTCCATCGAATGCCAAAGGAGAACAGATGGGCATTTTGCGGGGTCTTAATATTTTTTAATTTTATCGCAGTTTTGGATTTATGCAAGATGTTCTAAATATAACATTTGCTATCATTTGTTATAACTATGGTCGGTACTTAAGGCGGGCAATCGAGAGTTGTTTGATTCAAAAGGCGCCGGATGTTGAAACCGAGGTTTTGGTATTGGACGATGGTTCAACGGATGAAACCCCCGCAATTTGTACGAAATATCAAGGGCGTATCCGCACGTCCCGCTCAGAAAACCTAGGGCTGGGGGCGACTTTGACGAGAGCGGTTCAAGAAAGCCGGGGAGAATGGGTATTTTTTTTGGATGCGGATGATTATTTTGCGCCAGCCAAATTAGAGGCATTTCTTCCATATCTCCGCTCAGAGTTTTTACTTGTGAATGATCGGATGCATTTTGCCGATCAGAAAGGTCGTCTTTGTGCAAGCATTACAGCCGAAGGGGGGGCCACATCTACACTTGCAATACATCGGCGGTCGGCTCGGAGTTTATTGCCGGTGGAAAATGAGCATTATTTTCACATCTTAGGCTGTTCCGGGAAGAAAGCGGAAGTGCCGCGAGCCTGCACATTCCACCGCATTCACGATACCAACCTATCGAAGCAGCATTCGCCCGGCGTACGGAATGCCTATTTGGCATCTCTGACGCATCGCTTGGCAGATCGGTTGGAGAGTATGAGCAGTAGTCCTCCCGAATGGTTTAGTTCCAAAGCATGTAAATCTTTGGCTTGGCATTATCGCTCGCAGGCTTGGTATTATGAGCTAGCAACTGCTCTGGAATGTAAGCTTTTTACCCGCGCTTGCGGCAGGTGGCTTCGGATGGTGACCGCGGCCAATCGCAGCGGCAAGGGTTTGAAAAAAATCCATTGGGAGATGCTCATCAAAACCATTTTGATGAGAGATGATTTTCGGCGATGAAGCATTTTTTTGGAAAGGGGTGGATTCAGCTTGCGACGGTTGCGGGAACAGAGGGACTAGGGATCTTGCTCACCGCGATTACAGGTTTCGCGGTTATCCATTTTCTGCCAAAGGAAGTGTATGGGAACTACGCCTACATTCTTTCCGCAATTAATTTTCTTGTTGCGCTAAGTGAGCTGGGAATTAACCATAGTTTTCTTCCCGCCATAGGCACGCGGGTGCAGGACGAGATCCATATTCAAGGCGTGACGCGAGTGATTCTCTCTCGGCGTTTTCGGTGCTGGTTGTGTTCGTGTGCCTTCGTGCTCCCCTATTGGGGCTGGACGTCCTGGCAACAAAAATGGCTACATCCGATTAGCCTATTGGCATTTGCGATTTTGCTGATGGGTTCATGGCTGGGATTAAACGAATATATGTTACGAATGAATGCCGCGGTGAGCAATCATCCGGAAGCGGTCGCGCGTTCTAACTTTTCCTCCGCAATTGCGCGAAGTCTCTGTTTATTTGCCAGCTTACTTTTAGTGACGCCTGAGCATGCTTTGCCGGTGCTTGCTCTGGCGTCCGTTGTCGGAACGTTGGTTTCTATCGGAACGTACCGGTGCTGCGGTTTCACTTTGCCCTCCTTAAAGCAGACTGAAAATGATCTTAAAATTAAGCGGTATATCAAAAGTATTCTGAGCCCCCTTGTCATCCCTTCCTTGATCTTTGTTCTTTATAACAATTTCAGCGGAATGGTTTTGGGCTGGATCTCCAGTGGAAAAGTCGTAGCGGAAGCTAATGCCGTCAGTCGCCTTGCCCTTGTGCTGCTGCTGATCGATCGCTTGACAGCTGTCTTCATAAGCCCGCGCCTTGCGAGGGCAAAAACCGCCGCCGAATATCGTTTCCTCGCTTTGCGATTTCAAGGCATGTATCTTAGCGCCGTTACGTTGATTACACTCAGCCTGGTCATTTTTCCAGCCGCTTGGTTACTTTTGTTAGGATCAAAATACGCGAACCTGCAATCTATTTTGTGGCTAGGTACTCTGGGTCCGATTTTGATGAACCTTTCCGGATTCACCTTCACTATGATGTCCTGCCGAGGGTATACTAAGAATCAACTACCCATTACACTACTGAGTTTTGGTGTTCAGATATTCTTGTATACCGTATGGGGAGCGCCCGATGTGTGGCACGTCTTTGTTATTAATATTTGCGCCGCGTCGATTTTTGTGGTTGGTCAATATATTCTTTTTACACAGTGCTTGCGCCAAGGCGCGGTGTTTCGCGAGCTTTAAACCACTTCCCAAGTTACTCAGAGCGCTGGCACTTTAGCGGGTTTGTGAGACCTCTCTGCTGCCACTATGGATTACTTTGGAAGTAATGAACGCTATTTTGTTCTTTTGACACCGATCGGGCGAGTTCCGCTTGCATGGAAAAAACTTCCAAGTAAAACTGGCAAAGTGTTCAATTTAACCTCGCGTGAGCAAGTCCTTCTTGCTGTGATTCTTTTCTGTTTTTTAATCGGAATGGCGGTAAAACTCTACCGTGAAAGAACCGCGCTGGGCATACCAATCCTTATTCCCTTAATTCCATGACATTCAACGAAGCTTTAGAGATAGTATTGGCACAAGATCCGCGATACAGCCGCGATGCCTATGGATTTTTGCGAGAAGTTTTAAGCGTCACAATGAAACGGCATGGTAAGGTCAAAAGAGACTTGGAGGGGCATGTGAGCGCAGCTGAAATTCTGGAGACTTTTCGACATCATGCACTAAAGGAATTTGGGCCCATGGCCTTGACTGTCTTATCGTACTGGGGAATCCATGGTTCGGTGGATGTCGGCAACATGGTGTTTGCACTCGTTGACGCTAAGTTCCTCACCAAGAATGCGGAAGATACTGTAGAGTCCTTTCAAATCGGGCCTTCTTTCGAAGAAATTTTTTTGCAGCCTTTTCAGCCTATAAAAAAAAATGAGCGAATTTCTAGCACCGGATGTCTTACCCACTTATGCGATCGACCTGGCGATGCCTTTTAATAGCTATTTCTCTATTTATGATTACTGAAAACCTTTTTGCTTCCCAACGCGCCAGCCTGCCAGCTCCCCCCTCCCTTCCTCCTTCCAATGCCCGCGTTTTTACTCTCTCAAACGGTGTTACTCTCATTGTGGATGAAGACCACAATGCACCGGTAGCCAGCATCCAGGTTTTTTGTGCTACAGGCAGCGTTGACGAAGGTAAATGGATAGGTGCTGGTCTCTCACACATTTTGGAGCACATGCTTTTCAAAGGAACTGCGACCCGAAAAGTTGGGGATATTGCCCGTCGTGTACAGGAATTGGGTGGCTATATTAACGCTTATACCTCGTACGATCGTACTGTGTACCTCATCGATGTACCGTCGAGTGGCGCCTACGAAGCGGTTTCAATTCTCTCAGACGCCATGATGAATTCGACCCTTCCGGTACAGGAGTATGACAAAGAACAGGAAGTCATTCGCAGAGAATTTGCGATGGGATTTGACGATCCCGCCCGAAAAAATTGGCAATTGATTGCGCGTACCGTTTTTTCTGAAAGTCCCTTTCGTCATCCCGTCATAGGATATTTGGACATTTACAATCAGCTCAAACGAGAGGACGTCTGGGAATACTACAAACAGAGGTATGTTCCTAATAACCTTACATTTGTGGTTGTGGGCGATGTGAATGCCTCGAAGGTACGTGCTCAATTGGAAACCTTTTTTAAGGATTATCCGCGTAAACCGTTGCAAAATATTGTGTTGCCTTCTGAACCTCCGCAGGTCGGCAAGCGATTTATGGCCGAGGAGTTCCCTACGGAGCTGAGTCGCGTGAGTTTTGCATGGAGGACTCCGGGCTTAACGGACGCTGATATGCCAGCTCTGGATGTCCTTGCGACTGTATTAGGTACCGGCGACAGCTCTATTCTCAATCGAGAGCTGCGCGAGCGCAGCCACATCGTCCATGCGATCAGCGCTCAGGTCATTGCATTCCAAAATTGCGGAATACTGGGCATCATGGCTACCTGCGATGCCGATAAACGTAAGCAGGTTCAGGATTCTGTGTTGAAACTTATAGCAAAGATTCGTTCGGAGGGTCTTACCGAGCAGGAATTGCACAAGGCAAAAATGACATTCCTTTCCTCTGAACTGCAAAATCTCATCGATACTCGTGGACGGGCTAGCCAACTTGGGAGTAGTTGGTTGGCTACTCACAACATTAATTTTGGTAGGGATTATCTCAATAAAGTTCAACGGCTGACTACCGCCGATCTCCAAGCTGCGGCAAATAAATATCTAAAAGAAGATACGCTGAATATTACCGAACTCAATCCGGTGGGAAGTCCGCCAAGTAGCGTTACTCCGGATTCCAAGGCTCAGTCAACGCAGCGTGTTGTGAAGAAGTTCACATTGTCCAATGGGTTGCGATTGCTGGTAGGTGAAGATCATCGTCTTCCTCTTGCCGTCGCCGTAGCGGCTTTTCGGGGTGGCTTGCTTTTGGAGTCCCCGCAAAAGAATGGAATTTCTTATCTATTAGCTTCCACCCTTACTAAAGGAACAAAAACGCGAAGTGCTGAGGAGATTGCTGAAGAGGTGGAATCTTTAGGCGGTGAAATCAAGACGGATTCGGGGAATAACTCTGTGGTTGTTACAGTGGAAATGATGTCCCCTTATTTGCGTCAAGGCTTGGGTATTTTGGCGGATGTGATAGAAAACGCAAATTTTCCGGAGCGCGAGGTTGAACTGGAAAAATCTTCGCAAATCGCAGCTATCAAATCTGAAAAGGATCAAATCACAGCCATTGCGCGGAATCTTCTTCGGAAACAATTGTTTGGATCACATCCCTACGGAATGCGAGCACTAGGGACAGAAGAAAATGTTAAAAATTTAAATGTCGGTGATTTAAACAAATTTAAAGAAGAGATTCTGACTGCACGAAACGGGGTGCTTGCCGTATTTGGAGATGTGAAAGCCGAGGA
>PSRL01000124.1 GCA_003176035.1 Verrucomicrobiota bacterium | reverse complement strand
AACCCTCAAAAATCTATTAACAACACCATAAATTAAACTATATTTCCGTGTCCGCTTTTTCGTCACCACTTCAATTTCTACCCCGTCTGAGTAGTTACCTCTCCCAAAACCTAGGGAGGCTGGCGCGAGAAGCAATTATCCCTACAATTGTATTTTAAGATAGGTAGGAGGGATATTACGACTTAGTACAAGTATATTGACGAATGAGTTGCCTCACCGTATCTGCAAGGCATTATAATCTTATGGCTCATGTGGGATACTGGATGAATATTGTGGTTTCCTTGGTGGTGGCATTATTCCAAATTGCAGGAATATTTTGCGCTATTCGTGCTATCATGATTGCGCGCACTCCACAGGCTGCCATTGGATGGAGTGTAGCACTGATATTTCTTCCGTATCTGGCTATTCCCCTATTTCTCGTCTTTGGTGAAGCCATGTTTTACGGATACAATCTCGCTGGCGCGGGAACATGTCCCCCCTTGGACAAGGCGCTCCAAGGCGCGCTTGGTTCGCTGTCTCCCTATCGCAAGGTGCCGGCTGAAAAATATGCTCATGCTTCGCTGATTGCTGAAAAGCTCCGCAAGCTTCCACCAACGCAGGGCAATCAGGTTCAATTGCTCATTGACTCGGCTCAGGCATTTCCCGCCATATTCGAGGCAATCGATGCTGCTTCGGAGTACCTCATTGTTCAATTTTACATCATCCGCGATGACGACCTGGGTCGGCGCCTCAAGCAAAAACTGATTGAAGCTGCTCGCAGGGGAGTGCGGATATGGATCCTATTCGATGGTATGGGTTCCAAGCAGCTGCCGGAGAGCTATTGTGAGGATCTTCGTCGCGTCGGCGCTGAAATCCATTCTTTTATTACAAATCGACAATTTGGAAAACGTTTTCAGATTAATTTTCGGAATCATCGGAAGCTTCTGATTGCGGATGGTCGCGTTGGCTATATCGGAGGATTAAATATTGGGGATGAATATGCAGGCAAAAAGAAATTGTCCCCGTGGAGAGATACCCATATTCGAGTGGAGGGTCCGTTTGTGAATGCTCTTCAAGTTCCCTTCGTAGAAGATTGGTACTATATTACGCGTTCCATCCTTCCAATTCCTTTCCGCGCTTCCCCTTCTCCCGAGGGGCAAAAAAACGTCTTTCTCATCACCTCGGATCCCTCCGAGCTACTCCAGACGTGCTCAGGAGTTTATTTAGAGCTGATTCATGCGGCTCAACGTCGGCTTTGGATTGCGACACCTTATTTGGTACCTGATTACGCCCTCCGGTTAGCCCTCTGCCATGCTTCGATACGAGGCGTGGACGTGCGCATTTTGTTGCCCCAGGGGATTGATCATCTCCTTCCTTGGCTCTCTTCATTCGCGTATTATCCCTTTTGGAGAAGTGCCGGCGTAAAAATATATCGTTATCAGCCGGGCTTTATGCACCAAAAAGCGATGTTAATAGACGACGATTTCGCCGTTGTGGGGTCCATTAACATGGATTTCCGGTCATTTATGCTTAATTTTGAAACAGCCGCAGCTATTAACGATGTCGATTTTGCGAAGGATGTTGACCGGATGTTCCAAGCGGATTTCAAACTCAGTAAGCTCGAAAACCTGGAAAGTTATGAAAAAGGAAGCTTCCTATTTCGGTTGAAGGTTCGCTTCGCCAGCCTGTTTTCTCCGGAACAATAGGGCATGGATTCATTGTCGTATGTTGGCGTCAGGAATTTGAGTCTATCCTCAAACCTAGAGCGTTTATTTATTCACTATACGGCAAGCATTGTCTGCGGGCGAGGTTGGTTCGGAAGTTCTCGTGTTTTTTCCAAATTTCGTCTTTCCTCCATGCTTTCCAAAACAAGATCGGCGTCGCTCACAAAGGTTTTGTCGAGTTTGTCTTCATCCTCCAAACTCAGCTCCGTGATCGTTTCACGACCATAAACATCCACGAAAGAGAGGTGTTTGCCATCGATGGAGACTAGGATGACCGAGCCCTCCGGGTTTGGAAAAGGCATAACTTCTTCTTCGCCGGGCATGAGTCGATGGAAGGTTGGCATTGGATTGATGGTTCCTGGTGGTATGCGATCGTCTGGGGCTGAAGAAGGGGGCGATGCGAAGTAGCTGGGGGCCAATGTGAGGAAGAATGCTTTTTGGGTGTCCGGATTCCAGAGGACTAACCAACCTCCGCCGGTTTTGGGAGGATACCAGCCATGGGCTATGATGAGATGATGCGTCCAGGCCAGTTTCATGGGAATGCTATAGGCATTTTTCAGGTTGAGATAAAGGGTTTGCGGTTTGCCTTTGTTGTTGAGGCCTTGGATGCGGAGCCATTCGGCGATTTGTGCCGGCAGGATGGTGTCTTCCTCGGGTTCGTTTCCCGCTGGGAGTTGGAGTTGAGAAGCGAGAATTTCCAGGAGGTCACGTTTTTGCGTTGTGAGGTGATTGTTGTTTTTGAGGTCTCTGAGGTTGGCCAGGAGGCTATCGGGGAAGTTGAGAAATTTTTGGAAGCGAGCGATGTCCAGGTTCCTGATATCGACAAGTTCGAGGCAGTCGTTTTTGAATTGGTGGGTGAGGGTGATTGTGAGGTCGCGCGAGATGGTGAGAGTTTGAGTGAGGTAGGTTTGTTGACCCTCTGTGGTAATTTTGAAGTTCTCATCACTGTAGAATCGCAGTTGATAGGTATCGATAGGCTGGTTGGTCAGGCGATTGGTTTGGAGAATGGTTTGTTTCTGGGTGTCGAGGAAAAATACGTGTTTGTTTGTGAGCCCGATGATTTTTAATGCCGCCCAGGGGTTGGGTTGTTGTTGAAGGTTGTAGTTTGCTGAAGGGGTGATGAGACGACGGTTTTGGGTATCCCAAAGGGTTTGGAGAAGGCGAGGCTCTTCTCCATTTTTTATGACGATGAGGTCGGCTAGTTCGTTAGGGTTTTTTTGGTTGAGAATGGTTTGAAAATCGGGGAGGTCTTTTGTGTTGATGTGGGTAATTACCGCCGGTCCGGCAAAGGCAGCCCGTTCATCGGAAACTGCGGTTTGTGATTTTATGACAAGGGTTCGATGGATTTGGCCGTTTTTTCCGATCAGGGTGAGAGTAGTTCCGGGCTGCAGTCCGCTAATGTCGACGGTGATGTGGGGCAGGTTCCGGGGTTGGATGGTGAGGGTGCTGCTTGTGGAAGTGACGGCGCTGTTTTCCAGAAGGTCATGTTCGGGGGTTTCGAGGTGGTAGGTGCTTTTTGTATTTTGTTGATCTCTGAGGATGAGGTGGTTTTGGGGGTAGAGATTTCTGATGCCGTAGGTGCCACCACTCCCTTCAATCAGGAAGGTGGTTTTTTCTAGAGTTTGAGGATCGGTTTGTTTAGGAGGGAGGATTATGGTTCGGGGTTTTTGGTCCAGGAGAACTCGCTGGGTGCTGGTTCGGTATCGGATGTCCCTCAGGCTTGTTACGGCTCGTAGGTTGCCCCACGAGTTGCTTGGTGCGAATTTCCCCATTTCTTGGATTTGTCGATCGATTTGCTTTTCTTCGGCGCTTTTGCCGGTAGCTGTATATTCGTAGCTGTAGCCGATGTCGGTGGGAGGAACGGCGCTGAGGACTATGGCTAGGGCACTGATATCCAGTTTTTGTTTGTGGGTTTTGAGAATATTAAAGTATTGGTTTTGGCCGTTTTTGTAGAGGTGGTCCGGGGCAGCGCCGGAGGTTTGTTGGATGAAGTAGGCAAAGCCTGAGGCGTGGGTTGCCGCCCGTTCGCTTGCTTGAATGCGCACTTCGCCCATTGTCAGTTTGCCTTCTCGCAGATTGATTTCCTCAATGGGTATGTTAGGCGCCGGGATGAGGATGCCTCCTTTATTGGTGTAAGCTCCTTCGTTGCTAGCTTTGTAATAGGTGGAGAGGTAGTTGTAAAATTCACGTACTTTTTGATTGTGAGCGGCGATTTGTATGCCGAGGGCAGTGAAGCCGATGCCGAGGCCCATCAAAGGCACGGCTAGGCTTCCAAAGCCTGCGGAGGCTTCGGCTACTTCGGGAATTGCGGCTGCTATGAGCCGAGGACCGATTTGCAGGCCAAGGGCGGCGCTGTTAAATCCCAGGTCCACGCCAGCCGCCGTCCGAGTCAGGGGATCTTTGCTGGTTTCCAGGGTGTGGATGTCAAATCCCATATTCATAAGGATCAGGGCGCTGTTTGCTTTTCCCGCGAGGCCACTCAGGTTTTGGAGGCTGCGTTCCACGGTGCCGCCGATCCCACTCATTTGGGTAATGAGTTTTGCCAGTTCGACGCCGTCGGCCGCCACCGCCACCCCCATCCCTCCCAAGTTCGTGTAGAGGCTCAGTTTTTCGGCCAGACTGAGGGTCTGCTTTTTGCTATTCAGGATTTCGAAAAATGCTTTGGTAAGGAAAGCACTGTTTAGAGTGCCGGGATGTCCTACGTCGCCTCTTTCAATAGGTTTGATTTTCAGAACACCATCACCTTGTATTTCAATGTGACTTTTGAGGCTTTGATAAGCCGGCTCTATTTTTTGTTTTCTCGCTTGGTAGTCTGTGGCTTGTTCGGCAGGAATTTTGATGTTTTTTTGTTCCCCGTTTTGGATGTCGATTACCGGAAGGCTATATTCTCCCTCTGCGCTTTGTCGGAGTCTTTCTATAATTGCAACGTAGTTTTTGTTTAACGATCTGTTATCCAGCAGTGCTGCTTTTTCCTCCGCATCTTTAATGATCGCTCTTTTTGCTTCCAGATATTGTTTCACTTCGGTTTCAGCGTGAAGGGCTCTTTGGCGCCGCTCGGCGTATCCAAAAGGTCCTGCGTAATGATCTTTTTCCAAGAAAATTTCTCCGTCTCCGTTTGCTGACGGCAGATAGCGGGTTGCCGCCATCCCCCCTTCCGGATTGCGTTTAATTTCCCATTTTGCCTCCTTCACCCCACGTTTAATTTTGCCATCTGTCTTCTCTTGATAGAAGCGTCTTCCCGGCTTTCCATCCGCATCCTGCTTTCCAATATAAATTGGGAGTTCCGAACCTGTGATCCGTTCTATTTGAGTACCATTTAGCAGAGGAACTTTTCCCAAACTTGGCCCCTCTTGTGTTCGCATAAACATCATGCCCAGGTCGATTCTCGTTCCGCACACCAATAGGCTCAAATGATTGATTTTGGAAATATTTCGAGCCCATTTGAAAAACTCGTCCGCAAGAACGCCAAAATGCGCATTTTCAATTTCGTTGGGATCACCGCCATGTCCCAATAAAATTACTTTATCATATTCTCCCTGAGGGGGACTAATGACTGGGTTCCAACTCTCCGCCCATTTTTTTCCCGGAACAAATTGCCATTGCTTCCATTGGCCGTTTCTGTCTAATCCCAATGCATACACGTCGCTGTTGGGGTATCTTGCCCTAAAACTTTCCGTTGCAACCTGAAGGTCGATGAGTTCATTTGTCTCCAACTCAGACTGTGGAGCAAATAAGACAATTGCACGATTTTCCATTCGGATCCGCTTAATAGGCGAAAAACTCGCTGCCCGATCGCTGCCCGAAGCCGTTCTCCTTGGCGATGTTTCCAGTGCGATTTGTTGATCCGCATAGAGCAAATTTTTCTTACTTAACAGATGCTGATAGAGAAAATTATTTTCTTCCTTCCACATGCTGATATATTTAATAGGCAGCTCCCGAAGTTGTACTTCTCTCAAAATTTTGAATTGTTCGGGTGTCAATTTTTCAAAAAAATCGGCGCCCACCTTGCTGATACGTTCCCGAGGAATTTGTTTCAGTTGTGCGGCGGTCAGCCATCGAATCGGATGACTGATGATCTCGCCGTTCGCATTGCGGTTTGAGGGTAAACGCGCCAGAGCGTTAAGATGTTTCTCTCCGAGTATGGCAAATACTCTGGGATCAAGTTGAGCAAGGTCTATGCCGGGAATACTTGCGAATATTTCCGGTTTTAATTGCGCGATTTGTAAAGAAGAGCATGCGGTTATCGCCAACCGCTCGATGTGCGTTTTAGTGAAAGCCTGAAATACCGCCGGATTTAACCAGGAAATTTGTTTGTGGGAGAAGGCGGAAAACGCCTTCGTTTTTAAATGAACAATCTGCGCGGAGGTAAAGTTGCCGATCTGAATTTGATTGAGACGTCGAATCAATTGCGATGTCACGTATTTGAAAGCGGCTTCGGGAATCCGTAGAAATGCTTCTTGCGGGAGAGAAAGAATAAAATTGTCGCCCATTTTTTGATAAACTGTCACCGGAATGCGGGACACCTGTTCGGCAGTAAGCTCTTGTAAGATTGCGTGAAACTGGGATGGGGAAAGGAAGCGTTGGTATTGCGGGGCGATAAAGTTCAGCTCTAGGTGGAGCGGCGGCAACTTCTCCCAGAAATTTTCCACGGTTAGCTCCGCAAAAATTTCAGGTGCAATGGACTGCCTTTGCGTTTTGTTAAATGCAATTATTTGGTGAGCGCTCAAATGCTGAAAGAAACTCGATTTTTGGTATGAAATTTGAGCTTGAGTCATTTTGCTCAGTTGCTCCGGGGAGAGAACCGAAAGGTCACTTTCGATTAACTTTGAAAAAAAATCCGGACTTTTATGGACAATGTCGTCCGGAGCCAGTTTAGCAAGATAGGATTGTTTGATTCCCCGAAGCCTTTCTTGTACTGAAATGCCGGTTTGCAAAAATTCTTCCCGAATGTGGGTTAGGTCTGATGCGTTAAATATTTGTCTCTGTTTGCTTGTTAACCAGTCAATTTGGGTTGCTTTTAATTTTCTTAGGAATTGCAGTCCCAAATGGTGTAGCATTTCAGGTGTCAATGCTTGAATTTCTTGCTGGGTCAATTTTTGTACCCCTGGCTTTGGCAATGATTGAAATCGGTCTATGATGCAATTGGTCACAACATTTTTCCCCTGCAATGCCATCACAATTGACAATTGCTCCTGAGTAAGCCACCGCCGCTGGATCGGGAGAAGTTCTTCAAATAGATTTCTCTCCTGACCGAGAAGGACGGAGAGAAGCTGTTGAAGATCTTTTGGATCAATCATTTGTATTTGGTTTGCGGTCAACGCTTGAAGCTGTGCTTGATTTAAATTGGAAATAAACCTCACTAAGGAGGAGCCTCTGAAGATTTCCGGATCTATTTCCGCAATTTGTCCCTCGCGAAACGCATGGATCTGAGCTGGTGTCAGGGCCATGAAAAAAGCCTTCACGAGATCGGCACAAACCTGAATTTCACGAATTTGTTCGGGTGTGACTGCCTGAACGGCATGAAGCTGACTCTTGCTAAAGGGCAATCGATTAAAGTACGCGGCCGGAAGTTCCCGAAAAATCGCCGGTTCAAGTTTGGAGATTTGCTGGGAGTTCAGGCTGAGCAAAATCTCCATTGGAATGGCGGTGACTTGCTGGGGCGTCAATTGAGCAATCTGCTCCAAGCTCAAAAGCTTTAGTTCAGCGCTTGTGATGTGAGTAAAAATTTCCGCATCTAAATTTGGAATGTCGGCGGGGGAAGTGTGCAAGACGCGGTTTGGAAAGGCTAACAAGGCTCTGCGCTGTCGCTTCATCAAGGCATTTTGAGTCCTCAGCTCATCAAGAGGGGGCTCAGCTTGCGATTGAATCGAAACTAATTTTGCATTTTCGGCCTCCAAGGGCGAAGCCATGAGGGGTGTCACAACCGAGGTCGGAAACAGGGAGGGGGACAACATTTGTTTGGCACTACATTGCTCTCTTTCCTCGGGTATCCAGAAGATTTTGAAGAGACAAGCAGTTTTCGAATTCGCCGAAGCGAATCCGAAGTTTTTCAACAATGCTTGTGTGACAAAGGTGGGTGGTTCCGTTTCGAATGATGAGACGGTTGCCCGTAGTCAATTCAGCAATTACGAAATCCTCCTCTTCTATCCAGCAACCGCAGTCTGATATGCTCAGTGGCCTCAGATCAAGGATACCAGCAATCACCGGACTACCGGAGGACTCCAGGAGTACCGTCTGATAAGCAAGCAGCCCTTCTCCCAACCTCCACCGAAGGCACTCCGGGGAACCAACAAGAATCAGTTTCTCCGCATTTAAAATTGGTGGATCGGCAATATAGTTGGCGACTAGGAAAACGACGCCATTTTTGCGCAAGGCAAAAGATATTCGTCCATGAGGCGCCCATGAAGAGCCGCTGATTTCGAAGATTCTGTCCTGGCCGAAAACGTAGTGTTTTTCTCCATCACGGCTGCTCCCGAGTAACACCGCTTCATTACCCGCTTCCGGCGGAGCTTTAAGGATCTGAGCTGTTGCGCGAATGAACCAGCCATCTTGACGGCCTGCGACATCGCTGAGGATTTCCAGAGGCAAGATCTGGGCGTTTGTTTGAGAAAGGACATCTACGGTTTCACTAAACAATTGCTCAGCAGAATCATGAGCACAAAATGCTCGAATGATTTGCCAGGAATCATTGGGAAGGCGGCGATAAATATTCCCCTGAGCCATCTGAACATGCAGGAATCCGTCGGCAATTCCGGCTCCGCTCAGTATTTTGGATTCAGGCGGCCGAAGGGTGCCACATTTTGCATGGCTTGTTGTGGAACCTAACACACTTGAAATTGAAAGCGGCCTGGAAAATACGATTTGTTTGTCGCGCGGCAGCCACCAATATCCAAAGCCGCTCTGATTCGTTCTTCCTAAAAACCAGCCCCGATTTTCTACCGCCGAGAGAGGTGCCGGCAATGCGACTTGCTCCCGCACATCAAGGAAAATCATTCTCGTACCGAAGGGATCAGGGGAAGTGATGACTAAGATTGAAATCGGACAACGTAACATTTGATCGCCGAGAGGATGCACGCATTTCTCCCAGCTTTGTGTGGCGTCGGCAACTTGCCAACCGATATGCAACGGAATTGTTGTTAATGCATACACATTTTGCGACGAGAGAAGCCAACGCCCGCGTTTTGTCGGATATTTTAGCCGACGGCGTTGCCCCACTCGAAACATACGGGCATCCGAAGTATTCTTGAAAAATGTTTCACCGTTGCGTTGAAACAGAAATTGCGTTGGCTCACTGAGCATGGTGAGCCGAAACATCTGTGAATCATTTGTAGAAGCGCTATGACCTTGCCAAATAACGCGGTTGTCCGAAGTCCTCAGCCAAAGCGGGGACAAAGAAGAGGTCTGAGACTTTGGGCAAACCAATACAACCTCAGCGAGCCGTGGCAGAATGCCGTCTTCTTCCCCTTCTTCGACGCCTAGGATCGCCTCAACGTCCAGCCACCGCAGTAAAAACTCGTCCAGAGGACACTTAATTTGCCGCGCTTGCTTCAGTTCGGTAAAAAACGAATCGATATCTGTGGAGATCACTATCAAAGCCCATCCAGATGGACTCAGGCGGTAAGTGAGTTCCAAGACCTCTTCTCTTGCTGATAAGAGGTATTCCACTGCAAAGCAGCAGCCATCGTGCATTCCCACGCGGTCAAATCTCTCGCTCGTGCGGGCATAAATAGTTTTTAATGGTCCCAGGCATTGGAATGATTGAGGATCAAATCCGTAAAGGGAGCGCATTTTGGGATCAAATCGCAGATGGAGATTGTCAACAATTCCGAGAAACATGCCGGGAAGCTTTGTATTCTTGGCGGCAACAGGGATGGTGGTTCTCATAGGTGAAAATTCCGCGTCCAAATTTTTAAACAAAGTGGAGGCCGCATCTTCTTCGAAAATCAAAACCTTTCTGGGTCTGACGCCCGTAAATCGAATCGAAATTCCTTCCCCTTCGACACCCTCAGTGCTCACCTTCAGAGGAGAATTGTCGCAGGATTCAAACGTCCAGCTTTCCAAGCTGTTTGCACATTCAATGTCGGCATGAAATCCGAAACAGATGAGGCACCGATAGTTTCCGCCGCTTCCATGAAGGGAGTATCGGATTGGGGAGTGCGCGCCAGCCTTTGGAAAGATCAGAATTTTTGTCGCAAAATCGAGGAAGACTTCGATCTGTGTGGCCACTGGCTCGAGATTGAGCTTCCAAACCACATGCCAGTTGTCAAATTCCCGATATAAGGGGTGGAAGCGCCCGGTCTCGGCAAGTCGCTTGAAGACGGAAGGAGAATGTGGCTGCCAATCGCAAGAGGCCCATTCGTAGTCAATCCATGCGGTAGGCAGAACAGGCAAAATGACTGCGTCCGGCTTCAACGGAAGGCACTCACGCGAGGCGCCTCCAAAATGGTGCCAGAGATCCAAGGCGGGGATGCGGCTACGAAGGGCCACGAAGGGCAGCTGCGCCGCATGCTCAATGTGCACAAATGGCATACCCTCCGCAGTTCTATCATTCCTGCCTCCATGAGTTGAGTGGTATAAAAACTGAGTGCCAAAACAGATCCATGGTGCACGAAGGTCTATTTCGAGGACGACCGCAAATGGTGGTGGCTGCCAAAGAATTCCGTACGGTGTATGCCGAAAACTTCCGATTGAATTTCCCTGAGCTGTCGCTTCGATATTTTTTAAATATTTTTCGGCTTCATTTTCTTGCCCTAAATCTTGCGTTCTATCGGGCATGGGTGGTAGGCATTCGCAGGCGTTCCCCAGGAGTTTGTGGCCGGTGAAGGTGGCATCCGAAAAATTCTCGCAAGAAAGTGACGGCGCCGAATTTTGTATGCAGCGGGCTGAGAATTGAAAAATGCGCGCCAGTTCATAGTCGTCAAAAACTTCATCCCCCACCAGTGCACCTAAAATCGCTCGCCGACATTCTGCGGCGGCGGTTTCAGCAGTTGCGTAATCGCGAGAAATCGCACGCCAAGCACGTTCCAAAATTCCTCTTTTATCAGGAATTCTCTCTCCAAGGTTTTTTAAAAACTCCGAACAAAGGCGAACTTCCAATCCCCTTTGGACGTATTCTTCCTCCCGCTCGGAATGGATCAAGCAAAGTAGCGAAAGTGCCGCTTCAAAAGCCTGCCCATTCTTTTGAGAGGTCTTGCTGACGCGTCTTTGCAGCCGTAAATCCCCATCCACCTCAAAAACACCAAAGAGATCTTCGAATAATAGGGAAAGATAAGTCTCGAATTCTCGCAATTCCCGACAGCAGGTTCCCCTGCTGAATACTCCGCCCTTGCCCAAGTCCAGCCAAAGCAGATTGTGGTCTTCGTGCAGCGCAGCAGTTTCGAGGAGAGGAATAAAAGCTCCTACCAGGGGGGGGAGCTGTTTTTCCTGAAAAATATCAGTTAGGATTTGCCGCACCTTTTCCCGCCATCGGATGGCGACGATACACTTTGAGATCCAGGTAAAGTCACCCCCAAGCGAAGATCGCCAAGCGGGGGGTGGCAGCCAGCCGGGTTCTCGAAATGGGACTTCAGGTTCATAGACAGCGGTGTCCACCGCAACTAAGCGGCCCATATTCCAGTGCAACCCCAACTCCCAGGCGGGCAAATGACAGTTCCATTGCAAAATAGGAGCTGCTCCGGTCAAATAACCAGAGTATAGACGTCCGGCAATGTCTTTCTGCTGCACAAAGCTTCGGACTCGGATCGAAAGTCGACATCCCAATGCGGCAAATTTATGAGCTAGCTGAATAGCAAACTCACCGCTTTTTTTTTCCGTGGCTAAGAAAAGATCCGGCCCAATCAAAAGCAAATGACTCAGTTTTCCATGAATCTCTTGCCAAGCTTCCACCGCATGCAATAATCCCAGGAAGGCGATGGCAAATGATTGGGCATCCAAGCCTGCAAACAGATCGCCTCGTTCCGGACATCTTTGGCTTGGGCCAACCACCGCCCACCGGGTATCCCACTTCAAAAACCGAGGCTCCCCATAAAGTACCTCCCAGTTTCCCCTCACCGGATCCCATTTGATCCAACAGCTCCGAAAAGGTGAGTTTGCAACAAGAGTGCCAGCGGATTCTTCAATTCTCGGATCATCTCCGACCTGAACAATGATTTCGTAATTGAAATCCGGCCCGCCTTCTCTTAACATGGGCCCCCATTTGGCAATCGTACCCTTTTCCCTTAGAATGGCGTAGGTCCTGCTTCGCGCTATCACCCGCATCCGTTGCCGGGGAGTCGCTATGGGCTGGCGTTGGACGTGTACCCACCCTTCCGGCCCACACACATGGTGGTATTGAATTCCCTGATATGTCAGTTCCTGGGCGAAAGAGGGGAGAAAGCCGGCCGCACCCAGTCTCGAGGCTATTAAATAAAGCGTTCCGATCTGACGAAGACCGCTCTGTTTGAGATGGCTTGCCAGAGCGGAGGCCCCCCAATATTCATAGCACCATTTCTCCCCTAATCGAAAGAGGAGCAGCAATCTGTCCTGTACAAACTGTCCAATAACCTCCAGACGGTCCTTTACACCCAGCCTGGCAAAAGCGTTCTCATGGACCGCACAAAAGCCGGTCATTTCCGAGGGATATTTGTTCGATAAGCGGAACCTTTGAAAGGGTGGGATTCGATATCTGCGGGTGCGATACTCTGCAATTTCTGTCAGGAAGGGGAGCTCTCCCAAAATCAGGATGTGAGGCGATTCCAAGCCTTCCCATCGGGATTCCCAAGCGAGCTGGCAGTCGGAGGAATCTGTCAGTTTGTTGTCTGCCGAGGTCGGAGAGCCTTCGTCGCTCCCGCATTTTCCAGCGTTCTTCCAACTCCAACCCGTTACTTCAGAATAAATTGAATTGCGATCCTGAGACATCCCCTAAATATGCCTCAAACGCAAATTTCCGCCCTAAACAGCATGTCAAATCTTTGGAAAAAATTTTTAGAAAAAAGTGGTCGTTCCGAGACAACCGGTGTAACCCCATTCATAATCAGAGCATTGGCCTCACCCCGGCGACCCCAGGCCAGCGGTCCGCAGCCGAGGCAGATTGACAGGCCGGGGGATGGGTTCCATAGTTCCCCTCTGCAATTTGCATGGAACACATTCGAAACATCGCCATCATCGCTCATGTCGACCACGGTAAAACGACCTTGGTAGACCAGCTTCTGCGCCAATCCGGGACCTTTCGATCCAATCAAAAAGTGGACGAGCGGGTTATGGATTCCATGGACCTTGAAAAAGAAAAGGGGATCACTATCCGCGCTAAGAATGCCGCTTTTCGCTGGAAGGATTATCACATCAACATAGTGGACACTCCGGGACACGCGGATTTTGGAGGCGAAGTCGAACGAATCATGAAGATGGTCGATGGGGTTCTCCTTGTCGTGGATTCGCACGACGGCCCACAGGCTCAGACGAAGTTCGTGCTGCGGAAGGCGTTGGCCCATCAGTTAAAACCGATTGTCGTCCTCAATAAAATCGATCGGGAGAACGCTCGTCCTCACAAGGTACTCGACATGGTTTTTGATCTATTTTTGGAACTGAATGCAACCGATGAGCAGCTCGATTTCCCACATCTGTATGCAAGTGCGAAAGAGGGGTTTGCAAAAAAGGAACTCGAACAGGAGTCCACAAACATGGAGCCGCTTTTCGAGGCGATTGTCCAACACATTCCTTCCCCTTCCCCATCGGGCGGACCGACGCATTTCCAATTTCTCGTCTCTAATCTCGACTATAACGATTACCTTGGCCGTATCGCCTACGGTCGCATTGTGAGCGGAAAAATTCAGGTGGGTAAGCCAGTTTTTTGCCTCCATCGCGATGGGAGGCGCGAAAAAGGAAACATCACTGCCATTTTCGGACACGAGGGTCTGGAAAAAGTACAAATCCAGGAGGCCTCGGAAGGCGATATTGTCGGTCTTGCGGGTTTTGAAGAGGTATTTATTGGCGAGACTATCACCGATCAAGAAGAGAGCCCCGCTCTTGCTTTCATAGACATCGATCCTCCGACCATCAGCATGCGCATTGTCGTAAACGACTCTCCCACTGCTGGAAAGGATGGAAAATTTCTGACCGCACGACACATCAGAGAGCGATTAGTGCGCGAGACTCGCACAAATGTCTCTTTGCAGGTACTTGACACCGATGCCGCAGGACACTTTGAAATTAAGGCCCGTGGGGAAATGCAAATCGCCATTCTCGTTGAGCAAATGCGTCGGGAGGGCTATGAATTGCTGATTTCTCGTCCGGAAGTGATCTACCAACGGGATGAAAAAGGCAATCTCCTGGAGCCATTTGAGACCCTTTACGTGGACGTTCCCGCCGGAAATCTGGGTGACATTCTTCAATCTCTTGCCGCTCGTAAGGCCGAAGTGGTCGATATGCAACACCACCCTCATTCGGTACTCGTGGAGGCCGTTCTTCCCACGCGGGGTTTAATCGGATTTGAAACCGATCTGGTAAACCTCACAAAGGGATTGGGAATGATGAGCCATTTATTTAAGGAATATGGTCCGCACAAAGGTGAAATCCCCACTCGCAATAATGGGGTCCTGGTCTCCATGGAAGCGGGAATCTCCACAGCCTATGCCTTAAACAATATCCAAGAGCGTGGCCGGCTCTTTATCGGCCCTCAGGAAGAGATCTATGTTGGGATGGTTGTGGGAGAAAATTCCCGACCGGATGATATTGAGGTAAACCCCTGTAAGGCAAAGCATTTAACCAATATGCGAAGCCAGGGCGATGGAAAAGGGATTCAATTGGAACCTCCGCTCAAAATGAGTTTGGAACGAGCTCTTGAGTATATTGGCCCGGATGAGTATGTTGAAGCCACGCCAAAATCTTTGCGACTCCGCAAAAAGATCCTCGAACCTACCGCTCGCAAAAGAGCCGCGAGCCGCGCGGGGTAATCAAAAGCGGTGAACAGAAAATAGCGTTCACGCGAACCTGAGAGAGGCTAGCCGCCAAGAACGGGCGTCATGGAGCCGCAGGACAATTCGACCCGAGTAAATCCGTGAAGCAACAGAAGAAGAAAGTGCCAATCAAATCTGAGCAGTCTCCACTGGGTCAGATGCCATTTTCCGAACTGCAAATTGAGGGAGCTTTTTTAGAAGAGAAATTAACATCTTTAGAAGAACCACTTGCAAAAATCTCAGGTCGGCTTATCCTTACCAAGGAAAGGGCGCACCGGGCAGGGAAAACGGTGTTGATCGTGAGAGGGTTCTCCGCGGAAATCAGCGCAGAAGTTATCAATAGCCTAGCAAAAGAGGCTAAAATAGCTTGTGGTTGTGGAGGAACTGTTATCAACCGAAATATCGAGCTCCAAGGGAACCAACCTCAACGAGTCAGAAAGTTCTTTGAATCAAAAGGATTTCGTGTAGATGGAATCTGATAGCCACTCCGCATTCGGATCTCCAAAACAGAGATATTAGTTCCCCAAAAAGATTTTGCGGTTGACATAAAAGGCTTAAGACGTTTTGTTCCTTTAACGATCCACAGAAGATTCATTCAGCGGAAAATATCGATTTTATGCAGCCGTTTAGAATGCATTCTTCTCAGCATAAACCGTAGATTTTGATTTTTAACACTGGCAAGGACTGAGTTCCGAGCTTGCTTTAGTGCCCTGGCACAAAGCTAAACCTTTTTTTCATTTCATGGCCGGCCACAGCAAATGGTCGAAAGTTAAGCGTTTGAAGGGCGCTTTAGATGTAAAGCGCGGCAAACTCTTCTCCAAGATCTCCAAAGAAATTACAATCGCTGCCAAATTAGGCGGTGGGAATCCATCTTCCAACCCTCGATTACGCGCAGCAATACAAACCGCAAAATCACAAAGCATGCCCAATGATAATATCGAACGTGCTATCAAAAAAGGAACGGGGGAATTAACCGCCGCAACCGTAGAAGAAATCCTTTATGAAGGCTATGCACCAGGTGGAGTTGCTTTTCTTGTTGAGGCAGCGACGGACAATAAAAATAGAACCGCAGCCGATCTGCGTGCGATTTTTTCCCGACAGGAGGGAAATCTAGGCGGGCCGGGCAGCGTTTCTTACCTGTTCCATCGGAAAGGCCAAATACTGGTTTCCAAAAGTGATATTTCAGAGACGAAGCTTTTTGAAACCGCGCTGGAAGCCGGGGCTGAAGAGCTTCTTTCTGACGAGAGCTTCTTCACCCTTTACACCCTTCCCGAACAGCTCTACGCGGTGGCGGAAGTATTGAGACAAACTAAAATTTCAATTGAATCCCAAAAATTAACCTACCTTCCACAAAATACCGTATATATTAACGACGAACACTTAGCCCTTCGGATCTTAAATCTTTATGATGCACTGGAGGATTGTGACGATGTGCTTAGCATCCACTCTAACTTTGACATTCCCGAGGGGCTACTTCCTGAGCACACCTAAATCGATTCATGAACATTAGCATGGAATACCAGCAATTATGATTGAAGAAAACGAGAGTCAACCCTCTGAGAATATTTCCGACACAAAAGCCGGGCGCAAGCGTGTCGGCCGCCCACGTCGCCCGCGAAAAACCTCATCAAAAGCTTCTCCTCACGCGACACCTTCCCACGGTGCTAGTGAACATGAGGAAGCAAGTATTTCCACTCTTGTCATAGAACCGCCAATTTCATCAGACAATAAATCGGCGACCTCTTCGTCCTCTACTGATCGCATTGAAGAAACTCCCCCCGTCATTCCGGCAATCATTCCAACTCCTGTCTACGCCGAGGGCGTTGTTGAAGTTTCCGGAAAAGGATTTGGATTTTTAAGAGAATCCAAACGAAATTT
>PSRL01000013.1 GCA_003176035.1 Verrucomicrobiota bacterium | reverse complement strand
AAATTTCGTTACCAAATTGCCTCCGGACATTGATGCTTTCTAGCCAAAAGGACTTTTTCAGGGACGACTAAGTAGAACCTCGGGTGAAATAAATATTTTCCGTGTGCACCTTTTGTACCGCTTCACCATAACAATTCTCGAAATGGCGCAGAAATTTTTTCGGATTCGTCTACTAGGTTCAACCATGTCGGATCCAGAGGCGAAATGCCATCTAAACCCAATTTTAGGTCCCTTGCTGCCCATTTATGCATTTGTGCCCTCCACCGTTCCGGGTATTCCCTAGCGGGGCAACAAACGTTTAACCACCCATCGACAATCAGAGCTCGTTCATCCCAATCAGAAAAATGCTTTGGGTAGGTTCCATCCGTACCTTTAGGCTGATTGACCACATTAAAAACGTGATCTCCTGATTCGAACTTTACGATATCCTGAAAGTCGCCCGGTCCTAGCTGATGAGAAAGGTCATCATAAAGCAGTATAGAATACTCCATACAATTTCCAGCTGCATTGCTCCCATACCTACGAATATGCTTAGCCAGCAGAGAAAAATTAGTTTCTAGCCCCGCTGAATTCCAAAGAGCCAGGAGCGTCACCTCCTCACTTCGAATTAAAATTAGCTGCTGGGCACGTTCTTCAGAAGCTTCCTGCCGATATCTCGCGCACTTCTTCGGCGGAATTTCGGCATCACAGAATCCATAATGTTTACTCGGAGACTTTAGTGGTAGTTGTGCCCGAATCTTCGGAATGGTTGACATTTGATGCGCGTATGCAACAGATTGTGTTCTGCTATATACGTCTGATGTATAGTTTCTTGAAAACCGCGTCTGGTCACGGCATTGTTCCATAAGCAAAAAACTGTCCCGCTTGGCACCGAGAAAAAAGCATGGTTGAGATGAGATTGAAAATGTTTTTTTTATGGAAAAATTCCTCGCATGCGCTTGGCGGCTCGCACACGTTCTACTCCAATGGACAGGGCGGACATGCGATGTGAAATATTGCGCTCTTTTGACCGACGAATGACTGCCGAGAAAGCGCTCTCCAAAATTCTGCACAGCCGGTCAATCACCTCTGTGTCGGTCCAGAGAAAATTCTGGATGTCCTGGACCCATTCAAAATAGGAGACCACCACACCTCCCACATTGCAAAGAATATCCGGAATGACAAATATTTCGTCCCCGCGCTGATCGAGGATAGCATCTGCCTCCGGTGTTGTTGGGCCATTGGCTGCTTCGGCTAGAATGCGGCATCGAAGTTTTCCGGCGTTGGAATCAGTGATGACCCGTTCGACAGCAGCAGGCACCAATACGTCGCAGGGAAGGGTGAGTAGCTCTTCCGCGCTAATGATTTCACCGCCTTGAAAGCCCTCAAGAGACTTATGCTCCGCCACATAGCTATCAGCCGCAGCCACATCAATGCCCTTGGGATTGTAAAAAGCGACAGTTTGATCGCTGATTCCAATGACCTTCATCCCCGTGCGATAAGCCAGCCCACAAGCGGTTACAGAACCTACGTTCCCAAATCCCTGTACGATCGCAGTTCCTCCCTGAGGGTTAATTTGTAGGTTGTTAAATGCACGTTCTACGAGAAAGACCACTCCACGTCCTGTGGATTCACGCCGTCCGGCACAACCTCCTAAGGCGACAGGTTTACCAGTTACGATTTCAGCCACGGATTTTCCGGCATGAGAAGAATAGCTGTCCATGAACCATGCCATGATTTGTTCATTGGTGCCCAGGTCGGGCCCCATGATATCAGTTTGCGGTCCAACGAAGGGAATCATTTCCAACATGTATCGACGAGAAAGTCTTTGGAGCTCAGTTAGGGTCAAACTCCGGGGATCGACCGCTATCCCACCTTTGGCGCCACCATACGGTAAACCCGCAAGTGCGCACTTCCAACTCATCCATACGGCGAGCGCAGAAGATTCTCCGAGCGTTAAGCTAGGAGTAAATCGGGTTCCCCCTTTGGTGGGGCCTAAAGCAAGGTGATGTTGTACGCGGTAGCCTCGAAAGACGGCCACACTACCATCTTCCTTGTGAATTGGGATGGAGATCGAAATTGCTCGTTTTGGATAGATGAGTTGGTCGCGTTCACCGCCGCGAATTTCTAAGAGGTCGGCTACGGCATCAAATTGTTGTCGAGCCATTTTAAAGACGGGATCGAAGGTTAGTTCTCGTTCCATAGGTTATTTTTCAGAAATTAAAGAGGATGGTTGTCTGAATTGGGGCTATTGGCTACAGCTTGCAGCATCTACGGGCCAGGATTCCGTGATCTTCTCGCCTCGCAAACAGTGAACCTCACGAGCGAGATTGACGGTTGGACACACATGAGCCGTCACCAAACGGATACGGTCTCCTACGCGAAGCTTTGAAACTTCCGGACCGGTTAACCAGCCGTGTTCTTCGCTCACTCGGCGGATTTCACACGAAGGATGAGGCCAGCTCATAGCAAATACTCCATCTAAGGTTTTGTCGCTGGAAAGGGTTTTGGAGCCTGCATCTACAATCACCATGTCGGCGGCAGGACGATCAGTCACAGTGGTGAGAACCGTAAGAGCAATGTCTGAGTATGGCATCACACCCGCTGTGACAGAGAGGTTCAAGTCACCGAACACATAAGTGCCTGGTCGGAGAGCTCGAACACCAGGCAGGCTTGCCATAAAGCGAGCCGTAATCGAACAGCCCGGCCATAAGGAATCCGCACAACCGATGGGCTCTGCCAGCCTTTTGAATCGTTGATGCGTTTCAAGCGCAACCTTTTCGACTTCCTGAATGCCCCTAGCCGAGTAAGCATGGCCTTCGTGGGTAAATACCCCAAGAAGTCGGGTATGAGGGGACTTTTGGATCGCTTCGCCCAATTCGGCACTAGCTTCCGGAGTGCGAACGCCTTCCCGACCTAATCCGGAGTCGATCGCCAACAGAATGGGAATCTCCGGCAACCGGGCTTCAGCCAAGCCTTTTTCCAAAGCCCGAAATTGCTCCAAGCTGGTCGCGGTAAGGATCAATTCGTCGACTGCATGATAAATGCGCGCAATGCGGGTCGGAAAGTCCATCATTGCAAGAGGATAGGCAAGAATAAGCCGTTTGAGTCCTATGGGGAGTAGCGCTTCGACTTCGGATATTTTTGAACAGGTTGCTCCCTGCGCTCCTAATGCTTGTTGTTGCTGCCAAACCTTCCGCATTTTGTGCGTTTTTAAATGAGGCCAGAGTTCCACTTTAGACTCATTAGCAACACTTTGCATGGAACGTAAATTCTGATCCATCTTCTCCAGATCAATCAAAAGACATGGGGTGCGGAGTTCGTGCATAGGGAGACGACAATAGAGAACAATAGGAGAAGATTTTTACCGAATTGCAAAAAGTAATCTTACAGAAAAATCAGATAATTCAACAGCTTGATAACATTTAAGATATTTTTATAATCATTACCGTCTATCGTTTATCACGTTACTTATCCAAATTCCCGTTAACGGATCCGATAGCGGCCGTCTCCGACGCTAAGTACCCTAATACGGACTCGCGTAAGTCCGCTGCGATAAAATCCGAGCTTTCTGGCGGCAGTGGGTGTGACATCCAAAATCCTTCCTCTAATGAAAGGCCCCCTGTCGTTGATTCGAAGGATCACCGATCTGCCGTTCCGAAGATTCGTCACTCGAATGCGACATGGTAGGGGGAGGGTGCGGTGAGCTCCCTCCATGGCAGAGCTGTGAAATCGCTCTCCCAGTGCGGTCTTACCAGGAAAAATCCACCAGCCCTCGGAATAATGCGAGGCGGTGCCGTATTCTGTAAAAGACAATGCTTGCCGGGGAGAAAGCGGGTGATATCGGACGCCGTGGACCATATAGGGGCGATATTTGTAACCCTGATAGGAACGGCTGGCACAAGAGCAGAGGGAGGTAACTAATAAAAAAGTTAAGAGCGACTGTAGGACGCTTTTTGATAACAGTTTCATAGGTGGGGGCACTATGAACCACTTTTACTAGGTTGTATTACGCAAAAACTAGGTGGTGTTACACAAAAAAGAGAAACTTCTGAAAGTGGCTTTATTCTTCCTGTCGGATGCGTAACAGCAGGCACTAAAAACCTCTCCCAAAACCTAGGAAGGCCAGCGTTGCCAGAAAATTGGAGCCAGGCGAGGCGCCAAATGAGATAATACCATCGAGGTAATACCTCCGATGGTATTGACTAATTTGTGGAACACAGCCTGGACTCTAAGAGTGCAGCAATCCCCTGGACGAGAGCCCCTCCGCCATAGGATGGTGTCGCTTAAGTTGATCAGGTATCGCAGGGGATACAGTGACCATCTTTGCTCCTGATCGTATGTCATAACTGCTTCTCGCGCCGGCCTTGCTAAGTTGGGAGAGGGTCTAGTTAAAACCCGGGAACCCGGGCAATTTTAATCCGGCGGTAATTTTTCCCATTTCCTGTTCGGCAGCCTTGCGCACTTCCTCACTGGCCTGTTTTAAAGCGGCTAAAATGACATCTTCCAAAGACTCTACATCGTTGGGGTCTACTAAATTACGGTCAATTTTTAGCGAAAGAAAATCTCCGCCGGCATTACAGGTGATTTTAACCATACCTCCTCCGGCTGAGACTTCGACGAGGATAGTTTTGAGCTTTTCCTGAGTTTCTTTAAAACGCTTTTTGGCTTTTTCGGCTTCTTTGAGAAGATTTCCAAAATTCATGGCGAAACGATTTGAATGGTTCCTTTGAAAATTTCCAGCGCTTTATGAATCAGCGGATCATTTTTAAAGTCCTTCAAGGGATCGATAGCCGCCGTTGAAGCAGAGGAAGTATTCATAGTGGTATTTAAATAAGCATCTTGTGAGGGAAGCAAAGATGAGGAAGGCATAGCTTCCACAAAATCGATTCTTAAATGCGTTGCAACACCCCGCTTTTGCGAAATTTGTTTTTCAAGCAAGGCTTGGATATTCCCGAAGACGCTCGATTCAAATTGTGCTTTGAAAGAATTCGGAAGGCACACATGGAGATCGTTTCCATCAAAAACCGCATTGTGTGCCTCCTTTACCCAGCCAAATTTCACAGGGCTTTCATCAGCAACGTCTTGAGCAACAGTTTCCCAAATTGCGGCGGCAGAAAGGTCAGGCGATGCCTCTTGTGGAGCAGGCTTTCTTTTTTTTCGTTTTTTGACCTCAGCTGGAGAAGATTCTGGGGAAGGAGGTTCTTCCGAGAGAGAAGGGGCTTCTCCGGAAGCTCTGGTTGGAAGAGCAAGTGGCAAGTCATCGCTGCGTGGAATTGTAGGGGCAATCGTTACAGTAGGAAGAGGCAACGTCCCACCAGTTGCGGGGGAGATTTCAGGCGAGGAAGGAAGGCTGCCACTCACTGGTACCAAAGGAAGAGCGGAGCCCGACATTTTCTTCTGGTGGGATTCCCCTAAAAGACAAAGCGCGGCTAACACATCATCCAGACTTGCCCGTTCTAATAAGTGGGCGGCTCTTATGATGGCAATGTCCATCTGCAACTGAGGGTCGGAAGCCCATTTCATGCGGGATTGGGTTTCTGCCAATAGATCAAGCAACTCCAACAGCTTGTTCTGATTGATGAATGCAGCTTGAGTTTGAATTGTAGAGTCAGCAGTGTTGGCTCGCGATTGTTGGATGAGAAGGTCGCGTAACCAGCTAATCCAATCCCCCAGCAAACGGCCTAAATCCCGTCCATTTGCTACCTGATCGGCGATCAGGGTCAAAGCGTCCGAAGTTTTTTTCTCAAAAACTAATGCGGACAAATCGGCTACCACCTGACGTGGCGTCAAACCAAAGAGAGCTAAAACATCTGCTTCAGTGATCTGCTGACCGCAGAAGGCCACCGTTTGATCGAGCATCGATTCGGCATCTCGCAAGGCTCCATCCGCAGCATTGGCAAGAGCCTGAGCAGCGCCTTCCTCAATGGTGATTTGCTCTTTGGAAGCAATGTGTTGCAGATGGGAAGCTATGAGCCGTGGGGGGATTCGCTTCAAATCAAAACGTTGGCAACGGCTGGAAATAGTCGCCGGCACTTTTTGGACTTCCGTTGTGGCAAAGATAAATTTTACATGCGATGGGGGCTCCTCCAACGTCTTCAACAAAGCATTAAATGCCCCGGCTGAAAGCATATGGACCTCGTCGAGGATGTAGATTTTAAATGGGCCGCGAAGCGGAGAGAATGAGATATTTTCGCGCAATTCGCGGATGTTTTCCACGCCATTGTGACTGGCACCGTCGATTTCCAAAACATCTAGTGAACGGCTATCTGCAATTTCCACGCAGGAATCGCAAGTTCCGCAGGGTTCCGCCGGAGCTCCATTTTGGCAATTCAACGCCTTGGCAAGAATTCGAGCCGTTGAAGTCTTCCCGATCCCGCGAGGCCCAACAAAAAGATATGCCTGAGCAAGGCGGTTGAACCGGATAGCATTTCGCAGGACGGTTGTAATAGAGTCTTGCCCAATCACCTCATCAAAGGTTTGGGGACGGTATTTACGGGCAAAAACTCGATAGTTCATCGGACTTGTAGTTCAAAAAAAACTCTATTTGCAAGTGGCGGTTTCTAAAAGAAACCCATGAAGTTGGTAGGATATAGAAAAAATGAGGAACTCACTGAATAGCAATCTAATCAAAACTGACCTGCAGGTAGACTGCAAAACACGATCGCAATTTAAAAGCTCTATTTTGCCACTAAAGAAATCCGGTAGGCTGCCGGACAAATGACCTTGATCTCACCAGCTGATTTACTAAAAACGCCTCCATGAGAATTCTGGTTACCGGCGGATGTGGATTCATTGGGAGCAACTTCATCCGATTTATTTTGGAACACTATAAACCTGAGTTTATTACCAATGTCGATGTCCTGACATACGCCGGTAATTTATCCAATTTGCAAGGCATAGCCGAACAAAATGGAGAACGGTACGAGTTTTTTAAAGTAGACATTGCCAACCAAGAAGCGATAGATGCCGTACTCACTAAACACAAATTTTACGCCATTGTAAACTTTGCGGCGGAATCACACGTCGATCGAAGCATTGATTCGCCGCTGAACTTCATTCACACCAACATAGTAGGTACTGAAATTCTTCTCGAAAGCGCTCGGAGACACGGAGTAAAGCGCTTCGTGCAGGTCTCGACAGATGAAGTGTACGGATCTTTGGGCTCGGAAGGCCGCTTTACTGAAAACTCCCCTTTAGCCCCCTCTTCACCTTATTCCGCTAGCAAGGCGGGGGCAGATTTATTAGCGCTTGCCGCTTATCGAACTTTTGGTCAGGAAGTTCTCCTCACTCGTTGTTCTAACAACTACGGGCCTTATCAGTTCCCGGAAAAATTAATCCCCTTAATGATTACCAGAGCTCTTTCCGACGAGCCACTCTCGATTTATGGTGACGGGCGCAACATTCGAGACTGGATTCATGTGGAAGATCACTGTCGAGCAATTCTGGCAGTTCTTTTGGAAGGCAAACCGGGCTCAGTTTACAACATAGGAGCCGATTGCGAAGAGGAAAATATCGATCTTGTTCGGAATATTCTGAAAATTCTAAAAAAACCCGAATCGCTTATTGAATATGTGGAAGATCGTTTGGGACATGATCGTCGCTACGCTATTGACTCCTCTCGGTTGCGGTCCGAATTAGATTGGAAGCCACTGCATACATTTTCGCAAGGATTGGAGCAGACAATCACCTGGTATATTGAAAATCGCGAATGGTGGGAACCACTGATCAAGACCAACCGTTGAAGCCGACAGTTTTCAAGGATCGGCCTCGCGTAGCAATCCTTGGCTCTAAAGGTCGTTTGGGGGCGGCTCTGACTCATCTCTGGAGACCGGTTGCAGAAATTCTGCCTTATTGCCGAGAGAAACTCGATATTTCACGGCTACAGGACGTAGAAAAACTGGTAACAAGGATTCCCTGCGAATTCGTCATCAATTGTACTGGCCTCACTAACGTCGATAACTGCGAAAATGATCCCAAAGAGGCTTTTCTTCTAAATGCCTCATCTCCGGCACTGATGGCCCGAATTTGTTCTGCGCGCGGAATTCATTTCATCCACTTTAGTACGGATTATGTTTTTGATGGGAAACATCCGAAGCTGCTCACCGAGGAAGATCCGGCACAGCCTATCAGCCATTATGGCAGCAGTAAATTAGAGGGCGAAATGGAAGTGCTTCGAGCTGGCCAAACCGCATTGCGTGTTTCTTGGGTATTTGGTCCGGATAAACCTAGCTTTGTCGACCAAATTCTCCAACGGGCTTTGACAGAAGATCAAATCGAAGCGGTGGCGGATAAAACGTCTTGTCCCACCTACACTCACGATCTCGCCGAATGGATGAAGATCTTCCTCAGCAACGAAATAAAGGGAAATCTATTCCATCTTTGCAATTCCGGAGCCTGTAGCTGGCGGGAATATGGTCAACACGCGATCGATTGTGCACTTGAGTATGGGATGCCGCTAAAGGCACGAAGGGTTTTACCGTTAAAAATGGATGAAGTGAGAGCCTTCAAAGCGAAACGTCCGTGCCACACCGCGATGTCCACGGGAAAATTTGCAGCCCTTTGGGGCCAGCCTCTTCGCTCCTGGAAAGATGCGGTCCGTGAATACGTACGAATTTTTAAAGCACATCAAGAACTCGAAGTCAGATGATGACTTTGCTATTAAAAGAACATGCACCGCTTTTTCTTACCGCCAAATGATTTTCTCCAAGACAGCCCGGTCTTAAAAGGACCCGAAGCTCATCACTGTCTCGACGTTTTGAGACTTCGAAAAGGCGACCGGCTCGTTGTCTTTGATGGTCAAGGGAGCGAAGCAACAGCGACTATTAAAGCCGTTGGCAAAGGTGAAGTCGAATTGAATTCTCTTCTACGTAGTCTCACTCCGCGCGTGCCGCTAGAGCTCACCCTTGCACAAGCAATTCCAAAGGCAAAGAGCCTTGATTGGATTATCCAAAAAGCGGCGGAGCTGGGGGCGGCCTGCGTAGCGCCCTTGCTTTCCGAGCGTACCGTAATTCAAATCGATTCGAACACAGCTGTAAAAAAACAGTCCAAATGGGAAAATATCGCTATTGAGGCTTGCAAGCAATGTGGACAAAATTGGGTCCCACGGATTCTGCTGCCTTCGTCTCCGAAAAATTTCTTGGAATCCTTAGAGCCGCAGGATCTTCTCCTCATCGCCTCGCTTCAACCGGATGCCCGCCGCTTAAAAGAAGTCCTTGCAGCCTACGAACGAGAACAGGGGATTTTGCCAAGCCGAGTGACAATCCTTGTGGGACCGGAAGGCGATTTCACTCCGGCTGAGCTTGCTTTGGCTAAGAGTCTCGGTTGTCACCCGATTACATTGGGACCTATAATACTTCGTACGGATACCGCAGCGCTGTACTGCCTCAGTATCCTCTCTCACGAACTGAATGGTTCCTAGAACTCAATTTTTTGGATTCGCTGCGATTTGTGATGTATGTTTGGAGAGACTATTACAAAAACCGCCGGAAACCATATGTCTGAGCCCCGTAATCTTCCTGACGCTCTCAAGCGTGTCGTCTTGCCCCCTAGGCGGCGTTTTCCCACAGCTACCGAGGCAGCGAAGGTGG
>PSRL01000059.1 GCA_003176035.1 Verrucomicrobiota bacterium | reverse complement strand
TAATACATGTTCTCGAAACTTCAACGGATAGCCCATTCCTTACCAATATCATATTATACTGAATTGTCTATAATTACACTATCTTTTATTTTGTTAACAGTGCCATATCGCCGTCGTCACACACCTGAGGACTAAATTTTGACCACAAAATTCGCCGTAAGATAAAAAATCTGATCGAAAAGAGAACGCATGGGCTCGGCGGAAAGAGAGATCAAAAGTGTCCGCCGCCAATGCGCGAGCGAGGGAGTGAAAGTGGTATCAAATATCAGGTGTGAGGTCGCTCTAGTAACCACGTCCCAGGAAAATGACGCGGCTCATTAAATCCAAATTTTTTGGCTAAATTTGAAAGATGTTCCTCTGCAAGATTTCCATGCCATTCTATACACATTGCTTTGACTTGTTTTATCCAAGAACAATTTTCGGAAAATAATATTTTCTCATATCCTTCAATGTCTACCTTTAGAAAATCGATAGAATTCCACCCGAGTTTATTGCAAATTGTAGGGACAGTAACTGCTGGTACCCAGAGTTGTTCCATAGATCTTTCCAAAGATGTATTTATTCCGGAAACTTTATGTGAATAATCTCTTTTAGAAACATCCATCATAATAGCGCCATCTTTTATTGCAATAGCTGCTGGAAATATTTCGGCATCGATTTGATTCAGTCTTAAGTTAATTTTCAAACATTTAAGGTTTGATGGCATGGGTTCTACACAGGCCACCTGTGCCATTGGATAACGTTTTTTAAAAAAAACCGTTGTGAATCCAGCATTAGCTCCCAAATCTAAAATTGTTTTTGGCTCATTTAACAATCTGAGATTATGAGACTGACGCGTAAATACCCCTTCAAAAATAAATATATCGCTCGCATTATTGCGCACGTTAAAAATAAGGTTGCCCAATGGTTCCGGATAGCAAAAACTCATGACGCTTTCTTTAGGAAAAAACCAGTTTGGGAGATCGTGTGCGTACCTCCAGAGTAATTGATTCAAAAAATTGAAAAAACTAGTCCGATATCGCCATGTGTTGCGTAAATGGTCAGATAAACATACGAAGTTCATGAGAATGTTTTTAACGTGCTACACAATAGAAGATTACAAAACAAGGCAGGATTCACTTACCTATAACAGATATCATCTCCAAAGTTTCCCATAGGTTGGCGGGGGAGGAGCGCCCACCAGGCCACCTCAGAGTTTCCAGGCTGTGAACCTTGGAGATCGTATCAGTTACTAGCAGTGTTTTGAATCAGGCATCCTGACTGCCATCGCTCGAAAATGCTGCGAGATTTTGATATTTTCTTGTGCCAAAATAGCTTTTTCAGGGACGACCAACTAGCACTACTTCGTTAAATAAAAATTAAACTGGACAATTGCTCAAGCTGCCGCCTTTTTTCTAAAAATACAATAGGTCGTTTTCTGGGGCTTCAGGGAAAAAAACAGAAAATCCGGCAATGTCTGTTAATTCAACGAAGTAGTGCTACCTGGTGCCCTCTAAGTTTTCAAAAAGGACGGCTCCGAGTAGAACCTCCTCCGAAACCTAGGATATAAGAACTGGCGTTGCCCGAAATATTGGAGGTAGGGAAGGCACCAAAATGAGGTAATGCCGCCGAGGCAATGCCTCTAATGGTCTTGACTAATTCTAGAAATCCAGCCTGGCTCCAAAAGGGCGGCAACCGCTTGGGCGAGAGCTCTCCTGCCAGAGGATGGTGCCTTGCTTGGTCAGGTATCGCAGAGGATATGATACCATCCTCACTCCTGATCCTCTGTCAGAATCGCTTCTCGCGCGGCCTTTCTAGGTTTTAGAGAGGTCCCACATAAAGGCGCGTTTTACTCCAGATTATCTTCTTCCTCGTTCTCAGACCTCAATCCTATTTTAATTTAATGAATTAGTGCTAATTCATTTTTAGTAAAGAACCGAGAAATCGAAAGCCGTGTGAATAAAGTGCATAGCGAAACGTCTTCGGGGCCAGTGAATGCTCCTGACCAATTCCTCTTACTCGGCGAACTTGTCCCCATAGGGGTTAAACAGCTATTGGGATGCGAGAGTTTGTAGGCTGGTGGATAGCTCAGTGATTGTAGAATCCAATTTTTCGAATATTTCATTGAGAGTTTGCTGCAATCCGTCTCTCACCGCCGATTTTGCTTCGCTAATGCGTGGTGGACGGTTCTCCGCGGGAAATCCCACCGTAAACCATTCACGATTCCACCTCTCTTTGACGCTGCTATATGTCCACGGCGCTCCACGGAAAATATTCCATCCATCGCGATACCAGTGGGTGGTTTTTGGAAACCATCTGCTCGGTTTTCTAAATTGGATGGTATCGAGCGCATGATCCATCCGTATGGATACTCGAGTCTTATCGTCCTCAAGATAGCTTTTCCATTCCGGTTTATTAGCGTTCATTTCCTCGAGAAAAGCTTGGAAGAGCATCCGCTTTGCCTCAGGGGAGGACTGCTTTTGCATTTCCTGCTTGTAAAATTCATACCTTGTTTGAATGTGTTGAGTAATTTTTTTAAATCCCCCCGTCATCAAAAGGTCGCTCGCTTCTTGCTTGGGATTTTTATAGCCACTGTTGGCGGCCTTTTGCACATCCGAAGGTCTGCTACTTAAGAAGTCTTCTACTGAACTGTAACCAATTTGATTCATTACATGCCCCAGTCCATTTTTCTCGGACGCAGCCGAATCGTAATTTTCAAATGGCCTGGAATAATTAGGAAGAGATTCGTAACGTGCTGGAGGCAGAAAACGAACTTGGGGCGGCAGGCGAAAATTTTCCACAGGTATGTTCGCTAACCGTGTGAGTTCGACCTGCAAATTGGAAATCTTAGAGTCGATCTCCTGCTGAAAGCGTGTTTTTGCTGAAAGGATACCGCTTGCCACTTGCGCCTTCGCTTCACTCAAGCGACCTTGCCAACGTCTGTTCCAACTTGCCTCATTGGAGGTGTCCGGCCATGTTCCGGCCCCAACCCATCTGTTTCCCTCCCGGAATTTTACTTGATCAAGTTTCTGTTGCATTGCAGCAACAATTTCTTGAGCATAATTTTCCAGAGTGATGATCCCATCGAATCCGGATTTTACTTGATCCTGGAAACTCTGCAAAAGACGTTTTTTTTCTTCCGCATTGGTTGAACGTTGTATGGCTATGAACTGCCTGGTAAACACCGTATCGATGTGCTGATCGATTTTTGCTTTTTTGAGGCCAAGAAGCATTAGCGCCTCTTGTTTAGGGTTTTTATGTTCATACGCTGCGAGAGCTTCCTCAGATTCTTCAGGGTCGCTGCTAAGAAAGTCCTCAACCGAGGCATAACCGGGAATTTCGATCGCAGCTTTATTCTTATTTGCGAGGAAATGAGTGAACTGGTGAGGATACGGAGGAAGGGGATCCTGAGATCCCTCCAATTTTGGCGGCCGAATTGAGCGCTTGTGAACCAACTTATTTAAGTTGGAAACAGAGTCCTTTTGGAGGGCCGGAGCACTGGGGAGATTCACCGACCCTTGAGGCTCACCAGGGGGGGGCGCATAATTCTTTGCAAGTTTATTATTGATTGGTTCCATAGAGTTAATTGCTTTCATAAGCTGATTAGGAGATAATTTGTTCATAGGTTGGACTTTTCTGCAGACAAAATATGGCGCCATTGGATTCGCAAACTACTAAAAGATTCGAATTGCTAAGGCCTATTCTACCCCTTCTTGAGCTAAAATGTAGCGACATCCGTTTTTGACATTCAGCCTACAGAAAAGTAGGTAAATTTAATCCATAAGAAACCCATTTGCAAACCGCAGGTCCCGTGTGGGGCAGGAGTTACACGCCTGGAAAAAGCGCAAGTCCCGGCACTGCACCTGCCGGCAAATTATCTTTCAGAACTAAATTTTTTTTTAAAAGAACAATTATTTATAAACTGCTTTATGCAATAGGTTGCTTTAATCCCTTCTGTGGGGAGTCATTTTTTTCCTCTAAACTATTATCTTTTCTTGCTTATTATCTGTATTCCCTTAGGGTAGCCGATACCCCCTTTGCATGAAGCGTGTTTCTATTTTAGCTCAGCCTTCATGGGCGATAGGATCGTCTCATGTTTACGCGGCGCTGACATGCCAGGGTGGCCATTTGGGGCCGGTGAGTTTCCGGATAGGTCAGCATGGCCTTGCACCGGGAGCGGTAGCTCCATGGGCAACCGAGAAGATTTCCAAAGAAATCCCGGTAATGCTTCGGGTTTTGCGAGGGGATTTTTTTTGCATGCCATTTGGTGGGAATGAGACGCCTTGGAAAAAAGAAAGACACCCCCTGCACGGGGAAACGGCTAATGAAAAGTGGGTGCGCGTTTCCAGTGAGACCCATAAGGAGGGGAGCTTTCTTCATGTCCGTATGCAGACTGCGGTACGCAAGGGACACGTTGATAAACTTATTATTCTAAAAGCAGGTCATTCCGCTGTTTACTGTCAACATCTCGTGCGTGGCATGCTTGGCCCAATGAATTTTGGTCACCACGCCATGTTAAAATTCCCAGCCTATGAGGGGAGCGGACGTGTCAGTATGAGTCCCTTCATTTACGGTCAGGTTTTTCCCGGAATGTTTGAGAACCCAGCTGAAGGGGGATACACATCTCTTTTAGCTGGGGCGGAGTTTGAAAAACTGGATGCGGTGCCGTTGGAACGGGGTGGGTTTGCTGACCTTTCGCGCTATCCTGCGCGGCGGGGATTTGAAGATCTAGTGCAGGTTGCGGCGGACCCTCAATCTCAGCTGTCCTGGACAGCTGTGACTTTTCCCCGAGATCGTTGTGTATGGTTTTCATTGAAGGACCCACGTGTGTTAACTTCAACAATTTTGTGGCATTCCAATGGGGGACGTCACTATCCGCCGTGGAATGGGCGCCACCGCAATGTGTTAGGCTTGGAGGAAGTCACCAGCTATTTTCATACGGGCCTTGCTGAATCGGCTGCCAAGAACCCTCTCAATGAGCGAGGAATCCCCACCTCGGCAATCCTGACTCCCAAGCGACCTTTGATAGTAAATTTTATCATGGCCATGGCAGGGATACCGGCAGGTTTTGATATAGTGAAAACGGTTCTCCCAGAGGAAAACTCTGTGACCGTGGTTTCCGCCAGCGGCAAAAGCGTTTCTGTTCCTCTTCAGACTGATTTCATTTACAGCCCGAGTCTGGTGGGATGATAATTGATGAGCCGACTTCGGAGAACTGCTTGACTGCATACCTCAGAGCTGAATAATTATTCCCCGATGACCACTCTCAATCTCGAACAGCGGCCCCCACGTAGTCCCAGAGTCCGCTTAGGTGGCTTTGTGATTCTTCCTCGAATTTTGGACAAGTGCCGTGCCACTCTTACTGACAGCAATGGTAATTACGGCTACGCATGTCCTCTGGACCAACGCTTTCTTTCCTTTGTAGGGATCGACCCGGAAGCTCTGAAAGAACAGGTGAAAAACGGGTTGGGAGATGGAGAAATTTTAAACTGGATTCATGCACATGCTCAAAATCCCCGCAACGAACTGGAAATCAATACCTGGTCTCGCTTTCAAGAGCAGCACGCCCCTACTTCCATAGAAGAGAGAGAATTCTTCAACAAACTGCAAAAGGCTGCCGGGCCAAATCGGTCGGATCTCGTAACCTTTTTTGATTTGCTAGATTTGGATGATTTCGTAACTTTCGGTGGAAAGCCTTAAAAGCCCTTTTCGCCACTAGGGATTATCCACGCTTTATTCACGGCGATTGACACTCGATTCCCGGACTGCTAAGAATCAGCCATCGTTGACCGGTTGCAATCTTGTTGCTGGTGAGGAGTATGTAAGGAAAGGAGTCGAGTGGAGTCGCTATTGGATCATCCCGTATTGGTGTTGAATCGTTTATGGCAGGCGATCAATACTTGCAGTGTACGAAGAGCTTTCACCCTTCTGTGCCAAGGACATGCGCACGTTGTGTGTTCGGAAGGGGAGAGCGGTTTTTTTACTCATGATTTTCAGAGCTGGCAGGATTTTTCCGAAGCGAATCCTGAGCCTGAAATGGTGAAGACGGTTTCCCTAAAAATTAGGATACCTCGTATCATCGTTTTGATGCTGTTCGAGAAACTTCCTAAAAAAGAAGTGAAATTCACCAGACATAACATTTTTGAGCGCGATAAGAATACCTGCCAATACTGCGGAAAGGTTTTCGATCGATGCAATTTGAATTTGGACCATGTGATTCCCCGGGATAAAGGGGGCGACACGAGTTGGGAAAACGTGGTATGTTCCTGTATTCCTTGCAATACCCGTAAGGGGAATCGGCTGCCACACGAGGCGAGAATGCACCTCATCCGTAAGCCTAAACGGCCTAAGTGGCGTCCCTTTGTCAACATAGCCTTTTCTTCTAGACAGCATGAAAGCTGGAAACACTTTGTGGACCTTGCCTATTGGAATGTGGAGCTGGGCGATTGATTGCCCGGTGGCTGTCGGAGAATTTTTACGCTGCCGACCGGATTGTTATTGGAGGATGAGGCAGATAACGGCAGCCGCCCCAGAGAGCATCGCAAAGGCGCTAAAAACGATGATACCTATGGTAAAGCGGGTATGTTTGAGGCTTTTGGGCACCGGAGAAGAAGAAACAAAAGAAGAAGGGCGTGCGCCGGTGGGAGCGCAGAGACTGTATGCGGGATCTTCCATAGGATATGGGTTTGTGGCCTGCTCATTGCAGCGTCCTTTCGCTCTAATATCTATCCGTTAGCAGGTGAAGCTTTTTCCACCATGTCGAAAAATTGCCGAAAAAGATAGTTTCCGTCATGAGGACCGGGCGAGGCTTCAGGGTGGTATTGAACGCTAAAAGTGGGGTATTCCCTATGGCGCAGTCCAGCGACTGTGCCGTCGTTCAAATTAATATGCGTGATTTCGATGTTGCTAGGCAAAGAATCCGGAGCGACGGCGAAGCCGTGATTTTGTGAGGTAATGGAAATCTTACCAGTCCGAAGATCCTTGACTGGTTGGTTAGCTCCGTGATGGCCAAATTTTAATTTGAAGGTGTTTCCGCCAAAGGCTCGGCCAAGAATTTGATGGCCGAGACAGATTCCAAAAATTGGTATCTGAGGCGCAAGTGCCCGAACATTCTCCATCACATAGTTCAAAGTTGCCGGATCACCGGGGCCATTGGAAAGAAACACTCCTTTGGGTTTAGTATCGAGGATCTCTTTAGCGGAAGTTTCCGCAGGAACGACTCGTACTTTAAAGCCAGATCGCCGTAAGGAGCGGAGGATATTTCGTTTCATTCCCAAGTCATAAGCAACGATAGGGTATTTTGCTTCGGGAAGGGGAAAAAAAGCGTCCCCCTGCGCGTTGAGTTCCGTTTTTAAGGCGGGGTTTATGGGAACCCAGGTTCGGCTCTCGATATCGTCCGGGTCCCAGTCATACGAAGCAGAAGAGGTCACCTTGCAGACCAAGTCCACTCCTTCCACGCCTTCGCAGTTTTGAGCTAGCGCGATGACTTGATCTTCATCTTCTATTTCGGTGGTGAGGCAAGCCTTCATCGCACCGTAAATTCGAAGGTGGCGCGTCAAGGCACGAGTGTCGATTCCTGAAATTCCCGGAATATGGTATCGAGTCAAATAGTCATGCAAGGTAGCCTCGGCTCTCCAGTTGCTGACAATTGGGCTAAGCTCTTCTATGACAAACCCATGAACGTAAGGACGGTCACTCTCGATATCAAGTGAATTGACCCCATAGTTCCCAATTTCAGGATAGGTCATGGTCACAATCTGACCGCAGTATGAAGGATCGGTGAGGATTTCCTGGTAGCCGGTCATCGAAGTATTAAAGCAAATCTCCCCAGTTGACGTACTGGTGTGGCCAAAGGCTTCTCCGCGGAAGATGCGTCCATCTTCCAGTGCTAAAATTGCTTTTTGCATAGGTTTGATGCTCTAGTTGGAGTATTCCTTCATACAATAAGGTGACTCCAGCGCTCGATCTGTCTCTGAAGTTATGGTAGCTGGCAAAACTATTCAATAGTGGATATCGGCTACAGGTTCTTAGAGCCTCTCCCAAAACCTAGCTAGAGCATTTATGAACTAGATAGCTACATGTTGCAGGAAATCGCCCTGAGGTTGCCCGCCTTTTTGGCCCAGGTCCGGCGACCGCCGGATGGACTGGTTGTTGCCTCGCGCCTGGCTTAAAAATTTCTGGCAATGCCAGTCTTCCTAGGTTTGGGGAAAGGGCTTATGAGAATCGGGAAGGCGCGTCATTGGTTTTTTCGGGAACAACTTTTCCACGAAGTAAAAGGCCGTGGGAATTAGGAAGATAGCCAATAAGGTGGATGCCAGCATGCCACCGATAACAGTTGTGCCAAGAGATTGACGAGCAATGGCTCCTGAACCGCTGGCGTGCCAAAGCGGAATACAGCCAAAAATAAATGCAAAAGCGGTCATCAAAATCGGACGTAAGCGAAGCTTTGCTCCGGCCAAGGCCGCAGCAGCCAATGGCATCCCCTTTTCATATTCTTTTTTAGCAAATTCAACGATGAGGATGGCATTCTTTGCCGCAAGGCCAATCAACATCACGAGTCCGATTTGCGCATAGAGGTCATTTTCCTTGTTGCGCAAAAAGAGGGCAAAAAGGGCACCAAAAACTGCAATAGGAGTGCAAAGAAGAACACTTAAGGGGAGGGACCAACTTTCATATTGAGCGGCTAAAATAAGAAAAACAAAAAGGAGCGAAAGCGCGAAAATCGCTACGGGAGAAATTCCTTGCTGAGCTTCCTGTTGCGATCGGGACATGCCAATATAATCATAACCCATTCCCGACGGCATAGTCTCAGCATAAACTTGCTCAAGAGCACGCATTACTTGCGTGGTGCTATAACCAGGTCGCGGATTGATAATAAATTGCGAACACCGAAAAAGGTTATATCGCATACTAAATTCA
>PSRL01000028.1 GCA_003176035.1 Verrucomicrobiota bacterium | reverse complement strand
CTGGAGACAATCTATTTAGCCAGCCAATAGATGGGTTTGCCAATTTTTCCAAACACTATCCCGTTACGTTAGCCGTTTATGATGTGGGAGACCTGGAAGCCATTAAACAGTACAATAGTGTCACGACCGACTCCACGGGGCGCGTGACACATTTTGAAGAAAAGTCTCAGCATCCTACCAGTACCCAGACGGGCATTGCTCTCTATTATTACCGGAGGGATATCCTTCCGCTTCTCGACACATATGTTCGTGAGGGCAATAACTTGGACCAGCCTGGCCGTCTCATTCAGTGGCTTTATCCTCGGGTTGAAGTACAAACCTGGGCAGTGCCGGGAATCTGGTTTGACATTGGGAGCAAGGAGAGCCTTGAAGAAGCAGATCGCATCTTTTCTCCAATTGCAAATGCAACTTCTTAAATTTACCTTCCTTGTTAGAAGCGTTTTGAATAGGATAAAGCAATATGCTGGGTTCCCCTTTGATTTCATTGGGCCCGTCCGGGTCCTATAAATAACAACCATGGCCGCAATGACTTGTAGAATTCGTCGAATTTCGCATGCCGCCATGGTGTGTATGTTTCTAAATTCAGCGCTTTTCACTTATAATGCCCGAGCCGGTAAGACTCCAGGTTTGTGGAACGAGCTGACGCCCACTCAGCTTAAAATCGTGCAGGATGGCGGTCGCGTCATGACGACAACCGCAATTCCTGGTAGGCCCTGGCCACTTGTCCACGTTTATCAAATTATTGCGGCTTCGCCTGAGGAGGTTGCAGCTGTGTTTTTTGATTACAAGACAGCCTACACCTATGTTCCGCACCTCCTTCAATCTACCATCTCAAAAACGATTGATGCACGCACACACGAAGTGGATTATCGAATAGCCATTCCCCCGCTGCCTGAGGAACGATACACCGTGAGGAATTCCCTCCATCCCGTAATCGATGGAATGTACGAAATTGATTGGAAATTGATACGCGCCAGTAGCACACGAGCCTCGGAAGGCAGCTTCCGCATTCAGGCGTATGGAAAAAACCAATCTATTTTTTGTTACTCCAATCTGGTGGTGCCAGGTACTCGTTTAGCAGTGGTACTACGCGGACTGGCCTTGGAACAGGTCCAAAAAAATATTGATGCGCTGATCCATCAAGTTGCTAAGCAGAAGGCTCTGCACCCGCAATCTCTTCGAAATCAGGTTGAGGTTCTTCGCGCAGCGCTCTCACAACCGGAAACTTCCCCCGCCCCTTAAACGGTGCTTTTATGGAAACTAGTTTGCTTCGAATTCTTTGCTGTCCCGAAACCGGTCAATCTTTGCGATTGACCGATGAAACCGAGTTGGCCAATTTGAACGCTCATCTCCTTTCCGGCTCTATCCCAAACCGCTCGGGACAGCCGATAAATGTCCCGCTAGATGGAGCACTCATTCGGGCAGACCAGCGCTGTGCCTACCCGATACGCGATGGCATCCCGATCCTGGTAATCGAAGAGGCTATTAACGGACTTAATCTGCAATAGACTGACAATTATTGACTTATTTTGTAATGCCCAAAGAAATGACAGATTTAGAGAAACTGCGTCATTCCTGCGCGCACGTCCTTGCCGCCGCAATTCTCCGAATATGGCCGGAAGCTCAATTTGCCGCTGGCCCCCCAGTGGAAGGAGGATTTTACTATGACGTCGAGCTAAAACACCGGCTTACTCCTGAAGATTTTCCTGAGATCGAAAAAGAAATGGGCGCGATCGTCGCTGCAAATCAACAATTTGAGCGCGAAGAGATCAGTCGGGATCGAGCTTTGGAACTGGGCCAATCCGGGCGTCTTGCCGCCTTAGGTGCCCGGCCAGTTCCCAGTAAGTTTAAGATCGATATCCTTCGTGAAATTTCCGAAGGGGAAGTGATCACTCTTTATCGTAATGGTGATTTTGTGGATCTTTGCGCTGGGCCCCATGTCGCCTCAACCGGTGATATTGAAGCCTTTAAATTGACCCACCTTGCGAGCGCCTTTTATCGCGGAGACGAACGCAACCCCCAACTGCAACGCATTTATGGCACTGCCTTTCCGACGAAGCAGGAGATGGACGCTCATTTCGCAATGTTAGAAGAGGCCAAAAAGCGCGATCATCGCAAGCTCGGCAAGGATCTGCATCTGTTTCATATCGACGACGCGATCGGCCAAGGCCTCATTCTCTGGTGTCCAGCGGGCGCAATCATCCGCCAAGAGTTGCAAAATTTTATCGGTGCGGAACTTCGTCAGCAGGGCTACCAACAAGTGTTTACCCCTCACATAGCAAAACTGGATCTTTTCCGGACGTCCGGACATTTTCCGTACTATGCAGAGTCCCAGTTCCCCCCCCTTGTTGCACGCGAGAACCTTCTCTTGCTAGCGAACGAGAACTGCTCCTGTGCTGAGCTTGCAAACCGCATTCAAGAAGGGGAGATCGATGGCTTTTTATTAAAGCCGATGAACTGTCCGATGCACATCCGGATCTTTGCTTCCCAACCCCGCTCATATCGGCAGCTGCCTCTGCGTCTTGCTGAATTCGGCACAGTTTACCGCTGGGAACAATCCGGAGAGCTCAGCGGCATGACGCGGGTTCGAGGGTTTACTCAAGACGATGCCCACATTTTTTGCAGCGAACAGCAACTGGACGAGGAAATCCAAAAGTGTCTGACCCTTGTAAACAAGATGCTCATGACATTCCGGATGGAAAATTATCGTGTTCGATTGGGTCTTCGGGATCCTGCTTCCTCCAAATACGTTGGGACTCCTGAAAATTGGGATCACGCTGAGGAAGCCTGTCGCAAGGCCATCCAAGTATTGAATGTTTCCTACACGGAAGAACAAGGCGAAGCGGCTTTCTATGGGCCAAAAATCGATTTCGTTGTCAAAGATGTCCTAGGACGCGATTGGCAGTTAGGAACCGTCCAAGTCGATTTCAACCTCCCTGTTCGGTTTGGCCTTTCCTACAAGGGCGCAGACGGAAAATCGAAAACACCTATAATGGTCCATCGAGCGCCTATGGGCTCTTTGGAGCGCTTTGTGGGGCTCTTAATTGAGCATTTTGCCGGCAATTTTCCTCTTTGGCTTGCACCTGAACAAGTTAGAGTATTACCGGTGTCTGAAAAATTTGCTGAATTCGGGCAATCGATTGTGGATTCATACCGTCTTTCCGGCATTCGGACCTTGATAGATCTCTCCTCAGAAAAGATCGGAGCTAAAATTCGGCTTGCCCAACTCGAAAAAGTCCCGTACATGCTCATCGTCGGGGGCCGTGAGCAAGCTTCTGGAAAAGTCTCCGTGCGTAGCCGCAAAAGTGGCGAAGAAGGAACCATACCGATTGATGATTTTCAACGACGAATTCAATTTGAAATTGAAAGCCGCGAGCTTTGTTAACAACCCCGTAAAAGAAGCTCTTCCTTCAGCTTGAACCTCACTGCCTGCCGCTTGTATCTCGTAATTCAGCATTCCAGTACCTCTCTTATTCACCGACGGAATATCGTTATTACCATTCGGTGGAACGTACCGGAATCTCAGTCACATCCTTGGAGGTCCTATTAACTTACATCATATCCGCGTTAATGAGCGCATTCGTGCTCGCGAAGTTCGAGTCATACTAGCCAGCAACAATGAGCAGCTAGGTATCATGAAAATTGAAGAGGCTATTCGTAAGGCAAAAAGCCTTGGCTTAGACCTTGTCGAAGTGGCACCCAACGCCACTCCCCCTGTTTGCCGGATCGTCGACTATGGAAAGTTTCGATACGACCTTTCCAAGCAGGACAAGGATAAGAAATCCCATGCCGGAAAGGTTAAGGAGATCAAGTTCCGTGTCAACATCGACCAGCATGACTATTTCACTAAGCTACGTCATGCCGAGGACTTTCTGGATAAGAACAACAAAGTTAAAATTCATCTGCAATTTCGCGGCCGGGAACTAGCTCACAAGGAGCTTGGCATGCAGTTGTTGAGTCGGGTTCGGGCAGACCTCCAGAATATGGCCCATGTGGACATGGAACCAAAACTCATCGGACGGGCAATCTCCATGACCCTCAGTCCGCTGCCGGTGGCAAAACGCAAAAGAAAATTCCTGGAAGAACCGGAAACACAAACGCAAGCTGTCCTCGCGAAGGACAACACAGCTAAGCGCCTGTTTTTATTCGACATCGATGGCACCCTTCTGGCCTCCGGCGGTGCCGGTAAATCCGCATTGCGGGAGAGCATGCGCACCCAATTCCAAGTGGAAGAAGATTTTGCAGGCATCCTTCTGGCAGGAGTCACAGACGGTGCCATTGCCCGCGCCCTTCTTACCAAACAGAGTCTTCCAGTAACTCCTGAAAATATCACGCGCCTCCTCGACGGATACATTGTACACCTTCGTGAGCAAATGTCATTGCATCCCGGCTCCCTATGCCCGGGAATCCTGGAATTGCTGGAACTTCTCCACTCCAGAAGCGATTGTGTATTAGGCCTTCTCACAGGAAATATTAATCGAGGTGCCGAAATCAAACTCAAACACTATGGCGTTTGGCACTATTTTGAATTCGGTGCTTTTGGAGACGATCATCATAACCGCAATGAATTGGGTCGTTTTGCAAAAAGTCGGGCTCGCGAGGCTCATGGGATCGAATTTCCATCGGACCTCATCTACGTTATCGGCGATACACCAAAAGATATAGATTGTGGCAGAGCTATCGGAGCTCATACCGTTGCCATTGCAACAGGAGATTATTCAAGCGAAGAATTGCATAAACATAAGCCCGATTTTCTTTTTGAGGACCTTCGGGATACTAAAAAAGTGATTCGTTTATTGTGCGATAACTAGAGCGCCTCTTAATTACGCCCTTAAAGGGCTGGAGCCTCGCCCGGCAGTATTAAAGGTGTGGAGTTTCCGGGGGGGCTCGGGCTCGTGTCCTTTGTGCCACATCAGCAAGCTAATCTTTGCAGTTGCTTAGGGGGCACTAGTGAGCCGATCCCATGGGCTCCCGCCTTCCAGCCTTTTTTTGGCGGAATTTATATTACAAGAACCTAGTTACAAGGATGTTGTATAATATACCCCCATGAAATAATAGCAATTTTGTGGGTCTTTTTCCCTCAGCCATTGTTGCACAACCAATTCCATATCATAAATATGGCCTTGCTTTTGCTCCGCGCCCAAAGGAAAAATATCATTCGAATTTGTGATCATTCCATAGGTTTCGCTATGGTTTCGCTATGGTTTCGCTATGGTTTCGCTATAAATGGCAGCGCATACGGGGATCGAACCCGTGCTCCAGCCTTGAGAGGGCTGTGACCTAACCACTAGTCGAATGCGCCCTAATGAGCTATTAAAATGGCTGCGGAAAGTCAGATTTGCAAGTCTTCGATAAATACAATATGTTTTCAATAATTTGAAGAAATCGTTCACAATTGACTCACTGCTTGATGTGGCACACCACAGACCGTTTCAAATGCTCTCTCCAGCAAAACATTACTAATCCCAATTTGCCGGGATTTTTCTGCTTTTCGTGAATTATACCTTGTCATGACACCTACCCTCTATGTGAAGCACCGTTGTCCTTGGTGCGCAGAAGCCATTGCCTGGCTAGACCAGCGAAAAATAAAGTACCATCTCGTCGATGTGCTGGCGGATGCGACAGCATACAAGCGGATGCAAAAAATTTCCGGTCAATCTCGAACGCCAACCCTGGAATTAGCGAACGGCGCCGTGCTTGCTGATTTCGATGTCTCCCAACTGGAAGGTTTTTTGGAAAACAATCCTCTATAAAATGATTTCCCATCTTCTGTTAATAGCAGGAATTATCTTCCTCAGTCTCGCATGCCGTACGTCCAAAAAACGCTTCATTCGAAAATTGGGTGTAGTCGCTATTCTTGTTGCATCCTATCTTGCTGGATGGCTTCTCTCCGGCTACTGGGAAATAGGGGCACTGCTTGTGGCAGGTTGGTTTTTCCTGCCGTGGCTTGAAATCCTGACGCGGATTCGCAAACTGCGCTTGCCTATCGAGCGTGCCGTAGAGCCTCAGACCCCGCCTTCCCGTCAAAAATTCCCCTATCTTCAAGAGCTGACCACAGAGATGGAATCTTTGAACTTCGAACATCTGCTCGACGCCGGTTGGGAATTTGAGAGCCATCGTCATTTTTTCCGGATCTTCTATGATCATCAGCGCCGCTGTGATGCTACCATCAGCTATGTTGAACAAGAGCAGCTCGCTTTTTACTACCTTTCGTTTTGCTCGCGCTGCCGCGATGGGCGCATTTTTATCAGCTGGAACTATCCATTTTCCTATGGTTTGAAACTTCCGCCTCATTTTATCGTCAACCGCATCATAGGGATGGTCTCAAATGAAAACCTTTACACTGCGCATCAACAATTTCTTACAAGCCACTCCATAGGGACCGAACTTTTGCGGGAACAAACCGATGAAACTCTGCCAAAAAATATTCAGCAGGAGATGCAAGATCTCATAGCATTAAATTTGAAAAATGGTGTTCTTCAACGGGATGGTGAAGCGCTTTTTCGATATTCCCGCCACGGAATGTTTTTTCTTTGGCTTGAATTCCTCCGTGACATAGTAAGATTCTCTTAGTCAAACAAAAATTGATCTTTATTAACGCTGGCCTTGTTGAATGGCCCAGTGGAGTCTCAAAAAGACATTCTTTCCGCGGTTGCCACGGCTTCTCAAAAAACCGGCAAAGCCTATTTCGCCATTTCAATGAGGTCTGAACTGATGGACTCATGAAACTTAAGATGCCGCACATATTTTCGGGCTCAGCACTTGGCCACCGCCGAATCTCTTTTGGAGTGGCGCTGATTGTCTGCTCCTGTCTCTGCCTCTCTTCCGCGCTTCCAGCCGCAAGCGACCCCTCCGATTTATTCCTCAAAGCCTACCAGGAATTTCAAAATGGAGAACTTCTTGAGAAAAAAAATGCGCCTGATGAAGCACTGATCAAATACCGCTACACAGCCAGCCTTTTGTCCCAAATTCAGAAGGCAAATCCGGATTGGCAGCCCACGGTCGTCAGTTATCGTCTGCGAAAGACCCAAGAAAACATCGGCCGGTTGGAGCTACTGCATCAGTCTTCATCTTTCAACGCTTCCGCTACCTCAATCTCACAGGCTAGCCAAACCTCAGCAGACGTGCCCAGTGTCTCCATCACGCCTCCGCTTGGGAATTCTCCTGCCTCTTTCAAAAACATCGTAAATTCCCCTCACTCCGAACTGAAACAATTGCGTTTGCAGCTGAATGAAGCTCTTCAAGAAAATCAACGTTTGGCTGCCGCAATGACCATCGCCGAGGCACAAAAGCAATCCGCTCTGGTAGAAATTGATAAGATCAAAGTTTCTTTAGTCGAAGCAAAGTCGCAAAATTCTGAAGCCCAGAGTGCTGCCGACCTTGCCCGCGAACAAGCGGACCGCATGACTCGCCTACAGGAGAGTTCTCAGAGCCGACTTACGGAGCTCCAAAGGCGCATTGCCGCCCTGGATGCGGATAACACCGTTCTAACCGAAGAAAATGAACGCTTGCTCAACAAGCTCAACCAAGCTGCGTCCTACATTCAAGAATCCGATAAAATCCGGGAAAGCCTCGCGCAAGACCGTCTCGCTTTATATAAATCGGAGCGTGCCTCCCAAAAAAAACTGAAACAGGTTAAAGATAATGACAAGCTTGTTGCGAAGCTCACAGCCGAAAATCAGGAACTTGCAACAAAAAATTTCGGTCTCTCCCAAAAACTTGCTGATGTTCAAGCGACAATCGCACAAGCAAATACCCGTACAAAGAATGCTGAAACGGCGCTCAAAAAGCTCTCTGAGCAGCAGAATTCTTTGCTATCGACACCATTTCCTAAAATCAAAGAACAAGGCGATAAACTGCAGCGAGATCAATCGCACATGAGCGCCGGGCAGGTCACCAAACCTGCCCCGAAAGATGTTCCTCCTAGCGTTTCCAATGACGCCAGTTTTCCGACTCATCCGCTGACTGTTCTCAATACAAGCGTGGCGCTTTCGAAGACTTTGCCCCTTGCCATTCCCTCCCCTGCGCCAGCGGTTTCTCTGTCCACCTCTGATGAGCTTGCTCTCCCTCCGGAAAAAACGTCACTGGCGAAACAGGCGGAGCTAGCATTCAAGGAGGGCAGATTATCGGATTGCGAATCTCTTTATGAGGCGCTTCTGGAGAAAAATCCAAATAATGCTTCGATACTTGCCAACTTAGGTGCGATACAATCTCAATTGAGTAAATACATCTCCGCGGAACGTATCCTTCGAAAAGCTCTGACATTAAATCCAAGCGACCCGTTTGCCACTACAGCTCTGGGTGTCCTGCAACTCAAATGCTCCCGGATTGAGGATGCAATCGAAACCCTCCACCGTTCTGTGAAATTAGATTCACAGAATTTTTCCGCCCACAATTATCTTGGAATTGCCTACGGCGAGATAGGCCGCTTAGAAGAAGCCGAGAGAGAATTAAAGGCTGCTGTAGAACTCAATCCCAATTATGCCATCGCCCATTTTAATCTTGCTGTGCTTTATTCGACTCAAAAAATTCCCAACAAAAACCTTGCACGCAAGCATTATGTACTTTCCACCAATTTGGGCGGCGCTCCGGACAGTGCACTCGAACGTTTGATCCATTAAATCCTGTCGCTTTGCCTATTTTTAATCAAATGATTGTTAAAGTTTTAATTTTGCCTCAGGAGGCTTGGAAGGTATGGGATCTTCTACGGAACTTAACGTCATATCCAAATCACGCATCAGCCCATCAGCAATGGAATAGATACAACCATGGAGGGAAAGCTCCTGACCTCGCTTCCAAGCATCTCGTATAATGGTGGTCTGCTGGAGATGGCAGACTTGCCTAAAAACATTGATCTCACAAAATCGATTCTCTCGCTCCTGAGGACTTTTCAAGCTTGCTAATTCTTCCTGATAAAATGCGTACGTTTCTTGAATCCCTCTGAGCCAATTGTCCACAAGCCCGAGCCGAAGATCACGCATTGCTGCCAAAACCCCTCCGCACCCATAATGGCCGCATACAATAATATGCTTCACCTTCAAGTGATCGACCGCATATTGGAGTACGGAAAGGCAATTGAAATCATTATAGGAAATTACGTTGGCAATATTCCTATGAACGAAAAGCTCTCCGGGCAATAGGCCGATAATTTCATTGGCTGGAACGCGGCTATCCGAACAACCAACCCAAAGATATTCCGGCGTTTGTTGTGCAAGTAATTTAGAAAAAAATGTGGAATCTTTTTTCAACATTTCTTCAACCCAAACCTTGTTATTTTTGAATAATTGGAGAGGTAATTTCACAACAGCCGGACTTGTTTAAGATTCGCTCCTGTTTTTATGGAAGGTGTATAAAAATCCCTGCCCTCATTTCAAATACAACTGATACGGCGAAATCCGAAATGGGCTGAAATGGGAGTTCAATTTGGAATTCCCACCGTCCGTCCGGGAAATCCACCCGCATCAAAATAACGATGCTTCTTTCCGACATCCTGATAAATCAATCGTGTCGCTAAGCCCGAAGAAGTTGGCCGAGATACCAGTGTGCCGGAAGTAACTGGTAGGGTCTGAGGTCCTCCAACCAAGGCTTCTTCAATCACACGCCCCCGCAGATGTCCGACAGAGGGAAGATGCAGGCCAAGAATTTGAGCACAAGTAATTGGCACGTCTTTGTTACTGACTGGCACAACGTCAACATACTGTTTTTTGAAATCCGGTCCTATCGCAGCCATAAAGTTAAACGTATCGCCTCTGCTGAAACTTCCATGGTCCCCCTGTCCTTCTAAGTAGGATGCGTCAGAAATCAAAACCTGACTCTGGGTCGGATGTGCCTTTGCATCCAAAGCAAAACTCCGGTAAGGAATGACGATTGCCGGAACCGGAAGCTTAGTTGCACCGACTAGCTGAATCTGATCGATGCCCAAGGTTCCCGGTAATTTGCCACAGATCTTCCTATTGACAAAAATTCCGCCGACATAATCCTGAGTGGTCAGGAACGTCACAATTCGGCGAGCTAGGGCGGGTTTCGTGAGATAGACCAGCGCACAACCGCCGTTGCTGACGACAACAACATCGGCTCCGGATTTTTTGCCGACAATCGCCCTCTTTCCAATCAACCCATTCCCTTGCACCGGATATTGAGCGCCCGTTCCCCGAGGATCGACTTTGGGATAAATGAAAGTGCCATTTTGTTGGATTGGAGTGGCATCAGGATCGAAAAGGTCCATGTCTAAGGCATGTGCAATATCAATGGCCAAAAAACCCTGTGGCAGTGAACCTTTTTTATAGACGACTTGGCCTTTTTCATTTCGATAGGTAAACCCTGCCGCATAGCTTATAGTGGGCTGAGTACGCTCGGCATTGAGCCATTTCTTGCTAACCGTCGAAAATCCATGGTCCGATACGACCACAACATTTGTCGACTTTGCCAATTGGGGGTCGGCCTTTAGGTAATTCAGTATTCTACCCAGGCTGGCATCCGCATTTTTGACCGCTGCGCGAGACGTGGATCCATTAACCCCAGGTGAAAAGCGGCTCAAGCTGTCGTCCTGGCCGTGCTGTGAGGCATCCGGGTCCGCACACCACACGACGGCAACGAAAGGCTTCTTTGATTTTTTAAATTGAGGCAATACGACCTTTAAAAATACATCGGTAAAATAACGTTGAGCCACAATCTCGGGAAAGGCTTGATGTCCGCTCTGTGGAACACTCAAAGGAAGCCCCTCGCGCTGCATAGCTTGCAAAATTGATTGTGGAAGAGGAACGCCATTTGGGCGTCCGGTTCCTGCGTCAATAATCACAGTAGGTATGTCAGAGCGATCGCCTTTTCCTACAAATCGGGCCAATTGAACATCCTGAATGAGGACGGGCCCCATCTTTCCGATAGCCGCCGTGGCAAATCCATGCTCCCTCGCCACTGACAGTAAAGAGGCTTCGTTCAGATAATTGCCTCCATAATGAAGATTAACATCCTTAAGGTTAATATTTTTTTTCACCGAGGGTATTTGAGTGGCCGAACTCTCTATTTTCCGGCCATCGAACACAGGATACCCCACAAAAAGATGGTTTGAAAAATCTCCGGTGTCACCCAATGCGTGTCCAGTGGCAATCGCGGAAGCATTGGCTGTGGTTACGGTGGGAAAGATCGAGTGACTATTTTGAAAACAGACACCTTGTTTTCGTACTCTTTCAAATGCGGGTGTATCCTGGGCATTTACCGAGCCAGGGCGCAGACCATCTGCCACAAAAATAATGACATTTTTGGGCTCGGCGCTGTAGGCAGGAAGCAAAGAGAACAGAATTGCTAAGCCAGCGTAGACAAAGGGTTTCATATTTTCGGCAGAGACTGTACTGCTTTATTCGTCCAAACGGAAGCGAATTGGTACGCGAACTCGACTTCGAATTTTCACCTGATTCATCAAAGCTGGTTTAAATCTATAGTTTTCAACGGCTTTTTTTGCCGCTTCATCTAGTAAATAATAGCCGCTTCCTGAGAGAATTTTTACTGATTCCGGTCGCCCTTCACAGCCCACGATCACCTCCAGGATCACCAGACCCTGTTGCCGCCGTTCTTGTGCAGCCTCAGGATAAATGGGTGCGGGGTTGCTCAAATAATCGGGTGCCCTTTCCACAATCGCGTCGGGGCCCGATGCAGGGGGCTCTTTTACGGCATTTGCTCTATGAGGATGGACATGCTTATTTTTCTCCGGAGGGGGATTTTTAGACGTGGGACGCTGTTGTATTTGGTGTACCGACGGGGGGATCGATGTAGGCGAAGCAGCCGCAATCGCCTGCTGATGAGGATGAGAAATCGGCGGTGAAACCGGGAGCGGTAAAGTTTGATTTAATGCCACTGTCAGTTGCGTGTTGCCGTGGCCGGGCATAACCTCCACCCGAGTTTGCTGAAGTTCAAAACTTCCGCCTATGAGAATCAGCCCGTGCACTAACAACGAAACAAGCCAGGGCACTAATTTCATGGCTTTTGCGGGAAAAACGAAGGCTGATTCTGCGTAGCAATGGTGACTGCTGTAATGCCCGCACTGCGAACCATGTCGAGGACTTGCACAATCCTTTTGAAATTCGCTTTTTCGTCGCCTCGAATAAACACCTGCGAGGAATCTTTTTGTATCGATTGCAACCGAGTGGAAAGCATTTCATAGGCGATCTGTTCTTTATTCCAGAAGAGAACGTTATTTTCTGTAATGGTCAGATCAACTTCTGTCTTTTGAGGCTGAGCATCGGTTGTGGCAGCACCTGGCAGACGAATAGAAATGCCGCTGTGCGGGATCAATTTCATGGAAACCATCAGAAACGTCACCAAAAGAAAAAACATAATGTCAATAAACGGAATGATTTCCAATCTGGGGCGTTTCCTGACATGGGGTAGAAGCAGACGAGCCATGGAAAGACAGGATTAATTTACTTTTCCTACAAAGCGCTGGCTTTGGAATAGGGCGTTAACAAATAAGCGCTTGCCTGGTTCTCAGGGTGGACTCCCACAACACGATATCGAGCCAGTAAAAGCTCCAGCTGCGTGATCGCACTCTCTAAGCGACGCCGCGTTTTTTCCAATTTGGCGTTTAGGTAATTGAGCGGCACAATGGCAACAATGGCAACAGCCAAGCCAAAAATTACTGCCAGAAGACATTGGGAAATACCTCCGACAAGCATGTCTTCCTTCCCCGCTAGGTCCCCGCCAGGAATCACTCCGAAAACATGCATCATTCCAACTACCGTACCCAGGAGGCCCAGCAAAGGACCCAACGTTACCGCGGTGTCCAGAATAACGAGTCCTCGATGGTAGCGATCTAGCTCAGCACTGGCACTCTCGAGCATGGCCTCATTATACGCAGCCTGCCGGTGTTGAACCCCCCTAAAAAGGACACGCACTATCATGTCTGAGGATTTTTCGGAGTGGGAGTCTATTTCATCCATCTTGCACTGTTCCACCAATTGGAAAATGCGCGCCACTGATGTGGGGTCTCGACGCCAGTGTTCTGCAATGAGGAAAAAGAGTCGTTCAATCACAACGCTTAAAGTGACAACTGAAAGCGCTAGGATGGGCCACATAATGAAGCCACCTTTCAAAAATAAGTGAATCACGCCCCCATTTTAAATATAGAAACAATTTCGGCTTTTCTCGATTTGCTTTTGTGGCGTTTGGAATTGCTAAAAATTACCTTCATGCCTCGGTCCGGAGTATTCATGCCGTATCTGATACCACTTCCAAAGTTGTTCATAGGGACGCCCGGAAAGGTTTCACAAATCCGTAAAACTGCCGACACTGTGAATCAGCCTTTGGAAGTATCAGGTTCTAAGAATTGGTTTGAGAAACACCTCTTGGCATTAAGAAGATCAATGGAAAAATTGCGAGACTCGCTATCCCCAGAAAAATAAAAACGTCGAGGTATGAAAGCATACTCGCTTGACGCGTTACTTCCTGATACGCTTGATGCATCGATTCGATATAATGAAACGAGGGGAGGCGAGATTGCAAACGGTGAAGAAAAAGTTGGGTTCCGTTTTCATAGGAAGAAATATGTTCAATCAGCCTGGCTTGATGAAATTGGCTGCGCTGTGAGAGCACAGTGTTTGAAAGAGCAATACCAACGCTCCCACCAAGGTTACGAGCAAGATTGATCAATGCAGCGGCATCGTTACTTTCGGTGGGGTGCAGGCCGTCATAGGCAACACGTGTGATAGGCACAAAAATTAAGGCGATTCCCCCAACCTGAAAAACACGGGCAAGCGCTGCTTGTTGAAAGGTCATGTTCAGATTAAATCCGGAAAGGTGAAATAAGGACAATGCCAGTATGAGCAGACCCGAACCTACCAAAACTCGAGTCGAAAATTTTTGGATTAACACGGCTCCGACCAAAGGCATCAGGATGACAAGCGCAAATCCCCCCGCCGTAAGGGCAAATCCGGCTTGCTCAGCGGTGTAACCTAAAAGCTGTTCCAAAAATTGAGGGAAAATCGCCGTGGTTCCGAAAAGCACAAATCCGGTCATAAACATCATTACAAACGCTGCCAAGAAGCGAGCCCTCCGCAGAAGGTGAATATTTACGACAGGTGTTTCCTGCCAGGATTCCCAAAATACCAACGTCAAGAGAGAAACACCGGCAATGATAGCGAGCGTCACTATCAATGGCGAAGCAAACCAATCCTCTCGTTGACCCCGATCCACAAAGAATTCCAAGCAACCAATTCCGATGAGGCTCAGGACAAACCCCATCAAATCAAACCGCCGACCGCGCAACTCAACCGAGCCCAATTCGGATTGATTCGGATCCCGTACGAAAAACATTGTTAACACGAGCGAAATGATCCCAACTGGAATGTTGATTAAAAAAATCCACTTCCAGCTGTAATTGTCTGTGATCCACCCCCCCAGCGTCGGCCCGATCGCCGGCGCGAAGACAACTGAGAGACCATATATTGAAAAGGCCAAACCGCGTTTTTCGGAAGGAAAGAGATCCGCTAATAAAGACTGTACAGTGGGCGCCATACCCGCTCCTCCCAAACCTTGAAGTACCCGAAAAAATAAAAGCCAATTCAAACTTGGAGCCAAAGCACAAAAAAATGAGCTGATTGTAAAAATGATGATGCAGATCATAAAAAATAACTTCCGCCCGAGTGTGTTTCCCAAACATCCGCTGACAGGCATCATCACTGCATTGGCGACCAGATACGAAGTCAACACCCAGGTACTTTCATCCAAGCCGGCTGCAAGCCCCCCCGCAATGTGCCCCAAGGATACGTTTGCAATGCTGCTATCGAGCACTTCCATAAAGGTGGAGAGCGAAATGATAAAAGTCACCAACCATGGATTCACCTGGTTGCTTGGTCGACAGCGTGAAAAAAGATTCATCTTAGCGCAAATAGTTCGTTAATGTCTTAATGCCTTACGCTCCCGCTCTCTGACTGATAGAGGTTCTGCTATATTAACAAACCCAACGAATAAAATCCGACAGGCCATTCGTAAAATTAAGGTCATTCACCAGGGACTAGCAAAGGCAACCGGGTTTACAGCAATTTACCCCGAGGCCAATGCACGAGCCACACTGAGTTTGCCGATGTGCTTTAGACAATGAGATGCCCCACCCACAAAAAGCCTTAGTGACTCGAGCGACAATAAGCATCGTTAAATAACCGCGTTTTCGGAGCATCTCAAAACAGGCCCTGGGTGCGCAACTCTGTTTTGAGCTGGGTAGGGAAGTACTAACACCGACATCAAATGAGCGCAACCAAGAATCCTATTGTGAGCGGCCGCTGAGGTTCTCCGCTACCTACCCTGACTTTTTTGGACGAAATTTCAACAATAAATTTACAACTACTTTATTTTTAGTAACTTATTCGCCAAAGCTTTTCGATCCCCCTCCAAATAAACGACCTTTTCATGATTAGAATGCATACAGTGGCTAGCTCGTTAACAAAAAGAGCCCTGAATTTTCGACAGTCGCTTTCCCTGCTTACTGTTGATTGCACCCTCCGCGGCATCTTTTGCAGGAAACGGACACCTATTCTGATGGATGATAGTCTTTTTCAATTTTTGTCTGCCCCACCCCCACACATTTTGGGACCAGGCTCTAAAAGCTCATAATCTTTTGTCAGCGCCGATTGTGTTTTTCGATAATTGATAGGTTTTATATGAATATGACTCTGTTTTGGCATGCTTAACATTTCCATCACCTGCCAGCTTCTGTGAACACTCTTCACTTTATGCCACCCTCTAGTTCGCAGCTTCACAGCGGCGCCACTTGCAATAGGCCCAATCAGCTTTCCGTGGGAGTTTCCGTAGTCATTCCAGTCTTTAACAGTGCCGTGATTCTTCCAAAATTAGTGGCTCGCTTAGGCGAAGTCCTTGAGGCTACGGAAGAACCTTATGAGCTCATTCTTGTGAATGACAGCAGTCCCTGTCACTGTTGGGAAATCATCAAAGAGATTGTCTCGCAGCACCCGTGGGTACGAGGCATTTGCATGATGCGAAACTACGGTCAGCATAACGCATTACTCTGCGGAATTCGTACGGCTATATATGATAAATTATTAACAATGGATGACGATTTGCAACACAGGCCGGAGCAAATTCCCGTACTGCTTGCAACATTAAAAGATGGAAATGATGTTGTCTATGGTATCCCTGAAAATGAGGAAAATGGCCTATTTCGGGTGATTGCAAATCGCATTACCAAACTTGCGTTGTGCAGTGTCATTGGGATAAAAATAGCAAAAGATGTCAGTGCATTCCGCGCTCTCCGTACTCAGCTGCGTGATGCATTCGTGGAATATCAAACCCCATTCGTTTCAATTGATGGCCTGCTCGCATGGGCAACAACACGCTTTGCCTCCAGGGTCGTTTCCTTCGACAAAAGACATGCGGGCGTCTCCAACTACACGTTTAGAAAACTTGTGAGGCATGCATTTGACATGATGACCGGATTTAGCACATTTCCGTTACAAGTCGCTAGTGTGATGGGCTTCGTACTGGCCATATTTGGTGTGGGTGTACTTTTCTACATTCTTGGCAGGTACTTTCTATCCGGCAGCAGCATTCCGGGATTTCCATTTCTTGCTTCAATCATCGCATTGTTTTCCGGAACGCAACTTTTTGCCTTGGGGGTTATCGGTGAGTATTTAGTTCGAATACATTTTCGTTCCATGAAACAGCCGGCTTACGTTATTAGGGAGATGATTCATCAGCCCCCTGATAGCAAGGATCGTATCTCTTCAATGCCGGATTATTCAGAATGAATCAGGCTGACCTTCATACTGTCCTTTGCCTATCCGATAAAGATCTGACAATGCAAGAGGTAACCTTTTCGATATTAGATCCAGAACATCTCAATCAATGTGGCCACTTTGCAAGTGTGCCATTATCCAAAATACTGAAGTTATCGTCTTCAACCATTAAAACCCGTTGGATTCAGGAAATGAAAGCTAGGCTGGCAGAGCCTGAAGCTATTGGGATTATAGCAGAAGTCAGCAGCCACATTTGTGGCTTGGTGGTTGTTACTTCGCTCCCTTGGGATAGTGCCATCATAGGAAAACGCATGTCGTCTATTAGGTATTTGGCCGTAGATGCCGCATTTCCTCAGCAGAGAGGCCTGTTGGCAAAATTACTGGAAAAAGCTATCGACTACGCCCGATGCAACTCCATGGATTTTTTATTGTGTAAAACGGATGCAACAGAGACGGACCTGGATTTTGCATTAATAAATCGAGGATTTGCACAGATGGACACTCTATTACACTATGTCTATAAATTTGGAAATCACCGCAATAATCAAACCTTTCAATCCTCTTTGCCAGAGGGATTCGGTTATCGCCTGGCGGTCCCTTCCGATTTCGAAAATTTAGCTGAGGTTACCCGTGCAAGTTTTTCCGGGTATTTCGGGCGATTTCATACAGATCCCCACATCGGTCATAAAAAGGCAACTAAGATTTATGAAGAATGGATCAGGTCTTGCCTGAATGGTTGGACAGATTGGACATCCCTGGTGACTTACGAAAACCAAATTGTTGGATATTGCAGCTGGAAAAAACCATCGTCTTCCGATTTACAGCAGAGCATTCGTATTGGCCATTGCAGTATTATAGGCATTCATCCGGATTATTTTAGACGGGGGCTTTCCACATTCCTCATATCCGAAGGAATGAGACAGCTCATGAGTCAAGCCGATTATGTCGCAGTGTTGACGCATGCTAATAACCTGCCTGCGCAGGGCGCCTTCCGGAAATTGGGATGGAATGTGTCCGGAAAACGGAAATCTTATCATAAATGGCTAAATGAGTGACGTTTTGTCTCATATCATCCCGCGGCTTTCCCGCTCAGACCAGGACCAGAAGATAGAAAGTGCAAATTTCAGTGTTCCGTTCAATCGCTCCTCGCTGGAAGGTCGTGAATTGGAATACATTTTCCAAGCAATCACTTCCGGGCAAATTAGCGGAGGCCAGACTTTCTCAAAAAGGTGCGAGCTTCTTCTCGAACAAGTCCTGGGTGTAAAACGTGCTCTCATCACTACTTCCTGTACGCATGCTCTCGAAATGTGCGCTCTGTTGTTAAATATACAGCCAGGAGATGAAATCATCACGACCTCTTTCACGTTTGTATCTACTGTCAATGCGTTTGTTCTTCGCGGCGCAACACCTATATTTTGTGATATTCGAGCTGATACACTCAACATAGATGAAAACAAATTAGAAGCTCTTATCACACCGAATACAAAGGCCATTGTACCCATACATTATTCGGGCATCGCATGTGAGATGGATCAGATTGTGGAAGTAGCAAATCGCTATGACATTCCCATAATAGAAGATAACGCACATGGGCTTTTTGGAAAATATAAAAAACGTTATTTGGGTACTATCGGCTGTCTTGCAACACAAAGTTTCCACGAAACCAAAAACATCACCTGTGGAGAAGGAGGGGCGCTCCTGATCAACGATCCTCATTACCTTGAACGTGCTGAAATCATTTGCGAAAAAGGCACCGATCGCTCACGTTTTTTCCGGGGCCAGGTAGATAAATATACATGGATCGATGTGGGCTCTAGCTATGTAATAAGCGATGTGCTCGCCGCTTTTCTTTTTGCTCAGTTAGAAGTCCGGCAAAAGATCCAATTTAGGCGGCAATCCCTCTGGGAGCGTTATCATTTCGAGCTCGCTGAGTGGGCATGTTTTAACAACATCCGCCAGCCGTTTATACCCCCCGAATGCGATCCCGGATGGCACCTGTACTATTTGATACTTCCATCCCTTGAACAACGGCAAGCCTTGATTTCCCATCTCAAGGCCGCTGGCATTCTAGCAGTCTTCCATTACCATCCACTCCATCTTTCCGAAATGGGAAGGAAGCTTACAAAGCAATCCCAAATGTGTCCTGTGTGTGAGGATATTCATGACCGGATATTACGTTTGCCATTTTATAATAGCATGACAGATGGACAGCAAACTTACATACTTGAAACACTTCTGAAGTTCTCCTGTGGTTAAAGCACAGTGCCCCTGTAAGCGTTGTGCAAGGCATATGCAGCGAGTGATTAAAATTAATTTTTAAATAGCAAGAGCGTAAAATTGAGGAAGGAATCAGAGCGACTATGATCCACAGTTTTTTTCAAAAATAGCTTCCATAGAAGATCGCCACTTTTGGTTTGTTGCGCGAAACCACATTATCTGCAACGCGTTAATTCCCCTTATCCATCAACTTCAGACTGGCTACCGGCTCTTAGAGGTGGGCTGCGGAACAGGCGCCTTGCTCTCTAAACTCGCTCACATTTGCCAAGAAGGTGAAGTGATAGGAATGGATTTACATAATGAAGCCGTGGAGGTTGCGAAGAAACGTACCCCCTGTAAAGTAGTCTCCGGAAACATCTTAGACCCTCCGGAGCTCGGACAGTTTGACATCGTCGGAGCCTTTGATGTCATTGAGCATTTAGAGGACCATGTGGCCGCCTTGATGGGGCTCAGTAAGCTCTTAAGACCGGGTGGAAAGATACTTCTTACCGTACCTGCTCATATGTCGCTCTGGAGTTACTTTGATGAGGCAGCTTGTCACAAACGACGCTATAATTTACACAGTTTGGTCTCTGCGTTGAAATCCGCGAAATTACAACCTCTATATATGACAGAATTTATGATGGGCACATTTCCATTGATATGGTTAGGGCGCCGATTATTTTCCAGTCGGAAAGTGAGTAGTAGTATTACTGAGCAGGCAAATTTAGAATTAAAAATTGTTCCGATTGTTAATTCTCTTCTAAAGAATTTCCTGCTCCTTGAGAAATACTGGATTGGCGGTCATTTGAAATTGCCTTTTGGGTCATCAATTATTGCAATTGCGCAAACTTGCCAGAAGTTTCTCTCCTAAAATACTGCGGGCTTCGCCGACTGTTCCCCAGCCCGGTAGCTGCCTGGGTTATTCTCAGGAGCACTCGCGAAACTGATGCTATTGAGTACCCCCTGAAAAAGGGTTGAAAAGCATCCGGCGCCTATGTTGCTCAGTTGGTCGAGTAGCGCAGGGCTACA
>PSRL01000177.1 GCA_003176035.1 Verrucomicrobiota bacterium | reverse complement strand
GGGCGCTGGGGTAAATACAACGCGCTCGATACCAAAGAACTATTGGAGGCCGCAGACCGCTTCTTGATGGATGGGGACGAAGCCAGGTTCTCGCTTGTGGCACTAGACAGCGAAACGAACGGGCTCGATTTGTACAAGTCGGTGGTGATCGGATTTTCTTTTGCGGTCTCGGCCACTCAAGGGTTCTACGTACCGATGCTGTGCTGGTCTCCGGATCTGACCTCGCTAAAAGCAAAGAAAATAAAAGGCGTGGTTCATAATGTTTATGAGCGAGGATGCCTTAAGTGTTGGTGGACGGGAAAGACCTATCCCGAATTCGTTACCCCAAAAGAATACCAGCCTCCGGAATTCATAAAGCAATATTTGAAGCGGTGGTTTACGAAAGTGATGCTCCTTGCGCACAATGCACCGTTTGATATTAATCAAGTATGGGCCAACTTCGGAATTGATCTTAGTGAAAACCTATTCCTCGATACCGCGCTCTTAGCTCATATTGTAAACGAAAATACGCCGAACGCTTTGAAAGAAGTGGCTACTGAATTCAAAGAAGAACTCGGGTTTGATCCATGGGTTGATGCCAATGCCGAGCAAAAGGAACTCGGCGCTTCGATCATTCAGAATGGCGGGACCTACAATGCCCGAACCAAGCATGTGTGGCGGGCGGGCAAGGAACCTTTAGATAAGTACGGATGTGCGGATACTTTCCTGACTTATGGAATCTTTGAAGTCTTAATGCAGAAATTTCTCGAAGAGTACGGAGAAGAAAAGCTGCCTTGGCTCCTATCGGAGGAAGTGATGCCGGTCTGCCGTGAGGTTGTAATACCTATGAAGCGCCGGGGAGTTTACATTGATGTCCCTTACTTCAAAGAACTGCGGGAACAGACCGCAAGGGTGATGTTGGAACTTGAGGATCGATTTCTCGCTGAAATTCCCGCAGGACATCTTGGAAAGTTCTCAAAAGGTAAGTCGATCGAAGAGGAAGTTTCGCAAGGCAGGTTGATTAAGAAAATCATTGAACTCGAAGGGCTGAAGATCCCCACGAAGTTGGACAAGAAAACGGGAGCCTACAAAGAAACGATGGCCAAGGGCGAAATCAAGAAGGCATACCAGCAAGACCCCCATTGGGTGTGGGGTTATATCCTGGGCGAAGATGAACTCCGGTATTCCGATGAAAGACTCGCAAAACTCAGAGCCCAACTTTATTACGAATCCACTGGGCGCCGGTACCGCTTCAACCTCGGATCGGACGCACACTTGCGGTGGTTGTTTTGCGATAGACTCGGTATGGACCCAAAATCCCTCCCACAAACGGACAGCGCGACTAAAGATAACCCAATCCCCAGTATGGCGGCCGAGGTGCTTGAAGAACGAATGCTACCACTATTCCCATGGGTACGAAGCCTGATGCTCTATAAGAAGCTGAGTAAGCTTCAGGGCACCTATATCGAGCCGGCGATTGAGCTCAATCAAGATGGTTGGCTGTTCATGGACATGAAGCAAAATGGGACTATTTCAGGCCGGTTTTCTTGCTCAGGAGGATTCAACCTTCAAACGCTACCCAAAGTGGAAGAACTCGACAAATGCGGGAAATGTGGAGCGAAAGAAATCACCGTTAAGCACCTGATGCCACTGCTCGCCACGATAACTTGCGCCAAGTGCCATCATGTGGAAAAGGATATTCTCTGCCCTAGCGCGATCAAACGTGGATTTATCGCTCCACCTGGCTATAAGATTGTGAATGCGGATTATAGCTCTTTGGAACCGAGGGTCTTCGCGTTTATGTCTTCGGATTCTAAACTCAAGCAAGTTTATTGGGACAATCTTGATCTGTACTCCAAAGTTTACTGCGACATGATGGGTGAAGACTACGTTGACTTGAAGAAAGCGGGACGCAAAGCTGAACGCGATCTTATAAAACCTGTAATACTTTCCATACCTTATGGGTCTCGTGATCCACAAGTTGCAGTTCTAATGGGGCTCAAGAAGCGAGTGAAGTTTCTCAATAAAAAGTCGGGCCGAGTCGAATCCAAAGAAGTTTTAGATGTGGAGAAGGGCAAATACTACCGGGACCTCTACCTCTCCACTTACGGGGACCTTGCAAAGTACATGGAACGGCAAGAGCTCGCCTGCATCACTGAGGGGAAGACGCGCACGCTTGTGGGGCGCATCCGACACTTCGAGCATGCCCCAAGGATTTACAAGCAATTGGTTAAAGCCGGGATCTCGATCGAAGATTTCTTAGATGCCAGATATAGCGACCTAACGAAGGCCACAATAAAGGTGGGCGATGGGATTCTGAAGCGTAAGCAGTTTGAGAAGCTTTGTAAAAGGTTTGGATTCAAGGTTGAAGATGCCATTGAGTCCGGAGCTTGGGCGTACCTGCGGGAACTCTTCAAAAAGGATTACAACGGCGCCAAGAACACCCCGATTCAGGGGCTTGCCGGCCACATATGCAACATGGGAATGCTAGACACCAACCGCGGTTACCGTGCGGCTGGAATCGATGGTTGGGTAGCATTGCAAATACATGACGAGATCCTCAGTTACGTTCGAGCGGACCAAGCTGAAGCTGCTGTCCCTTTAATGAAGCGCGGAATGGAAGAAAACATGTATGCCAAACTTATTGACATCCCTATGATCGCGGACCCCCTTGTAGCTGATAACATGCGCGACGCCAAATAGTTCCATTCGCATTTTTGATTTAGAAAATTCGATTTAGTAGAATTGCCTTCGAATTAGAATTCGAAGGAGTTTCGAAATGCGAACTATTATCGCTTTGACAGGTTTGAAGACGTCCGGAAAGAGTACCGCTTTCGGATTCATTAAAGAAGCGTACCCAGAAGTAGTTGAAATTCAATTGGCTCGGAAGCTCAAGGATGAGTCTTCTCGAGTTTTTGGTATCCCTCGCGATGCTTTTGACAATCCAAGCTTGAAAGAAGTCCCGCTCGAAATGCCAGTTTTCCTCGACCGTGCTCGTATCGAAGCCATGATTCGGGCATTTGGTTTTGAACCGGACTATGACAAGCACGTCCGCCCCCACGTTGGGGTGCTTTTGGAGACCCCCCGCCGAGTAGCGCAGTTTATTGGGACTGAAGTCCTTAGAAACGTTGATCAGGACATTCATTGTCGAGGTGCGATCATGGGCATCCCGGATCGAGGTCTGTTTGTCATTACAGACATGCGGTTCTTAAGTGAATTCGAATTCTTTTCGGGAACTTCGGGCTTCTACCCCTTTTACATCCAGTCAGACCGGGCCGAGATGGGCGCCATCGACATGCACCCTTCCGAGCGCGAAGTTTTGAAGGTCGCTGAGCGTTGTACCCGGATCTCTAACAATGGAAGTCTGAATGACCTCAAGCAAAGGGTGCTGGCTTTGGTTGGTGAGGTGACCCAATGAATCTTTCAGTCAAATTCTTGGTCATTATTGTGGTTGTTTCCGCGGTAGTTGGCGGGTTGATAGTTCGAAAGTTCGCCCCGCAAGAAGTCGTCAAAACTGTGACTCAAACCCAAACAGTGGAATATGCAGTTATGAAAGACCACATTGTAAAGGTGACGAAGGAAACCGACAATCCGAACGGCACCAAAGAGATCGTTACCGAAACCGATGAAGATCGCCAATCTGACGAAAACAAGCAAACCAACACCACCCAAACCGAAACTAAGACCGTACCCATCGCTGCTTCAAGACCTAATTGGTTTGTCACTGGCGGGGCGGGTTTGCAATTCAGCAGTGTGACTAGTGGCCCGGTTTACAACATAGGCGTCAACAAGCGGCTCGTGGGCCCAGTTTATTGGGGTATGTGGGGTAACGGCAATTCTCCACAAAACGCAGCGGCCGGCGTGCAGTTCGGGTGGGAGTTCTAATGGCCATCAAACTTGATTTTGAAAAAGACGACACTATTGACATTGATAACCTGAAAGAAGAATTCCGCCGGATTGGACCGCTCCTTCGTCGGTATTCGGAAATTTGGGCGGAAGCTGGCGAAGCGTTTGGGATCGCCAAAGCGGTTCATGAAGAGCTTCGTTCTAAGAAATACCTCCAGTTCAGGTCCCAAGAAGGTAAGATAACTGAAAAGACCCTGGAAGCCATGATCGACACCGACCCAGAAGTTATCAAAGCCCAACGAGCCATGCTTGAGGCCGAACGGGAATACAAAACGATCCGCGGTTATGTGGATGGGCTTTTAGCCAAGAAAGATTCCTTGATCCAACTCGGTGCGGATGCCCGCAAGGAATACTCATGAAGGTCGATGTAAAGGATCTCCAAAAAGCATTGGATTGGCTCCGCAAAGAAGGCGGGAACCCTGCGGTGGTCGATATCAATTTCGACTTCTTACATCGATTGGAGATTCATTCCTGTACGGACCTTGCTGGCACGGTCGTCATTAAGATTTACGAAGCTGAGAGCGCCAGGATGGCGGAGTTAACCAAGACCGAAAGGCTTTGAGGAGCAAATCATGGAAGAAAAGAAAAACCTAGCTCAAATGATGCGGGATAGACTTAATAAGCGAGCGGGCCGCAAAGTCACCTTAGAGACCACAAAGACCGAAGAACTCGTTCAGGTTGAGGGTTGGATTGAGATGCCGGAATACTTCCGTCGCGCTACGGGGGCGCCGGGCATCCCGATCGGCCACATCACCCAAGTAATTGGAAAGTCAGATACGGGAAAGACGACTCTGATCATGGAAGTCATGGTGCGGGTCCAAAAGACCGGGGGTGTAGTCTTTCTTATTGATTCTGAGCACAAGTTCTCATTCGAGCGTTTCAGGATCATGGGCGGGATCGCAGAAGACATCGTGATTTTGCCGGTAGAGTCTCTTGAGGCCGCTTGGAATGCCTGGAATCTCGTTTGTGAAGATGTGGAAGATCTCCGGAAGTCGAATCCTGATCTGCCAATCCTAGCGGTGTGGGACTCCGCTGCCGCTTCGATTCCTGATGCGATTTTGGAAGCTGAAGCCGAAGATCAGCATGTAAGTGTCGAAGCCCGCGTTAACAATAAGGAAATTCGAAAACTAAGGCAAAAAGCTCGCAAGTATAAGATTGCGATGTTGATCATCAATCATAGTTATTTTTCGTTACCTAAGTTTGGTGTCCCAGAAGAGATCGTAAAAGGTGGGACCGAAAGTTTTTATTTATCGACTCTTATTTTGAAAACTAAGCGCCGAGCTTGGTTAAAAAGAACTATTGATGGAATTGATGAAAAATTCGGCGTCCACTCTCTTTTAGAGGTGTTTAAGGGCCACTTGGGCGGAGCCAAAGCAACCACACCATTTTACATTGTTCCGCAAGGTATTCTAGATGGAGAAGATGCTCTGAAAGAGTATAAAGATCTGATCAGAGACATTAATGGGCCCGAACTTAACAAATTTTCCTTAGAAGATTTAAGGCATGCCTATATTAGCTCCCCAAAAAAACAAAAAACCGAAGAAGAGAAGCTCAAAAAATCGAAAAATAAGAAAAAGATAGTCAATACTGAAGAAGAGTCCAGCGATGAGTCGGAAGACTAGAATGCACTGGACCGACCAGGCAGACGATTTTATAAGAGAAAATTGCAATACCTTATCCCACAAAGATATGGCGGAAATTTTAGGTTGCTCTGAGAGAGCTATAACACACAGGCGTAATAGGTTAAATATACCGTCTTATCGGCAGCAGCCAGTCAATGAGGGAGAAGTTTTTGGAAAACTAACGGTCGTAAGAAAGCTTCAAAGTTGGGAACGAACAGATAAGCGGGGGTCTACTTTTTTCGAATGTATCTGTGAGTGTGGCAATTGGAAGAGGTCGTATGAGTAACTGGACGCTCTGTGGAGATCCCCATGCCGCCAACGACAACCTAGAGAAGATCGGGAAGCTTTTCGACAAGTTCGAAGAGCTCGGCAACCCAGTCATTATTCTAGGGGATCTTTTCGACACGAAAGAAGTTATCAGCGGCAAGACCTTGAATTTCGTATTCGATCGGATCAAAAGAAGCTTGCTCAAATTTGTGATCCTGACAGGTAATCATGATTGGTTTAACCGTGACTGCCTAGACCATTCCCTACAGATCTTTAAAGCCCTGCCAAATGTCACGGTGGTAGACGAAGTCACCAACATCGGCTCATTTGCCGTAGCAGCACCATATTTCGATGACGTTAAAGCCCTCAAAAAGCAACTCCCCAGAGCGAAGGAGGCCGCAGGCAAGCTCCTATTCATGCACCAAGGCGTGGCCGGGTTTGATTATGGTAACGGGAAGATTGCGACCGGCAAAGAACACGGTGAAGCTGCGGCCGATGCGTTTCGACATTTTAAGTTAGTTATTTCAGGTCATTTTCACAAGTTTGCCAAGGATGGCAAACTTGTTTTCTTAGGTACCCCGTTTTCCCATACATTCGGGGAAGCTGACCAGGAAAAGGTACTTGGAATCCTTAACGATGAGACTTTCGAGTTAACCTACGTTCCCACGAACCTGCCCCAGCACTGGGATGTTAGGTGGGATATCAGCAACGGGGATCGGCTTTTTGAGCTCGACAAGATTGTGGATGAGTTCAATCACTGGCGGGTATTTCTTTCCGGCACCGAAGCTCAAATTGGAGCGTTCCCTAAAGAACGGTACGAACGGGCCAAGTTTATAGATGACCCAATCGATGTCGCTCAAATTGATGATTCGAACATTCGAGACACCGATTCGAATGAAGAAAAATTCGTGACATGGGCTACTGAAATCAAAAAACTCCCAGATTCTACTATTTTAGAGGGGCTCGAAATCCTAAAAAGCGCCTGATTGGATATTCGAAAAGCGGTTTAGTATCCTTCCTTTAAATAATAAAAAAAAGGGGGGGGGAATTGAACCCTACAACCTACAAAGAATTCTTAAGTAAAAAACGGCGATCCTTCCAACCTGTTGGAATTCAAGTTTCCGAAGACTTGCTCAATCCTAAATTAATGGATTTCCAAAAGGATGTGGTCCGATGGGCTTTAGCAAAGGGTCGGGCGTGTTTATTCCTCTCAACCGGACTCGGGAAGACGTTCCAACAATTAGAGTGGGCGCGACTTGTTGCATCTCACACAAAGGGAAGTGTTCTCATCCTGACCCCACTTGCGGTTGCATCTCAAACTGTTGATGAAGGCAAAAAATTCGGGATTCAAGTAAATTATTGCAGAACACAAGATGACGTAAAACCTGGTATTAATATCTCAAATTATGAGAAGCTCGACAAATTTGATCCGAAGGCATTCGTTGGTGTAGTGCTCGATGAGTCGAGCATACTCAAATCATTCACATCAAAGACTAGAAACCAAATTATTGAAGCTTTCAAGGATACTCATTTTAAACTCGCATGTACTGCGACTCCATCCCCAAATGACCACATGGAGCTTGGAAACCATGCAGAGTTTGTCGGGGTAATGTCCAGAACTGAAATGCTGTCGATGTATTTTGTCCACGATGGAGGAGAGACGAGTAAGTGGCGGCTCAAAGGCCACGCTGAACCAGTGTTTTGGAGATGGGTTTCTTCGTGGGCTATTATGATGAGCAAACCTTCGGACTTAGGATACAAAGCTAAGGGTTATGATTTACCAGCACTGATAATCAATCAGCACGTAGTTGATGATGAAGAAACGGCTAAAAAGCTTCAAGAATTAAAAGCTGGCAGGCGAAGAAAAGACCAAAAAGAGAAAAACTCAGTTTCTCTGGATGAGCAGCGCCAATTGAGAACCACAAGCATTGAAGCAAGATGCAAAAGGGCGGCCGAAGTTGTGATTGAAAAGCCAAATGCTCAATGGGTGGTTTGGTGTGACCTAAATGACGAAAGTAAGCTGTTAGCTGAAATGATTCCCGGTGCAGTTGAAGTAGTAGGTTCGGATTCGACGGAATTCAAAGAGAAGACATTCAAGGAGTTCACATCCGGTCAGATCAAAGTGCTAGTTACCAAACCATCCATCGCAGGATTCGGAATGAATTGGCAGCACTGTGCCGATTGCGTTTTTGTGGGCCTCAGCTACTCCTTTGAGGCTTATTATCAAGCAGTTCGTCGTTTTTGGAGATTTGGGCAAACCAAAGCAGTTAATGCCCATATTGTTACGTCTTCTTCCGAGGGTCATGTAGTAACAGCTATCAAGGAAAAAGAAGAAAAATTCGCTGAAATGTTGCGGGGAATGATCGCCGCTATCCAGGAAATTCAAAAAGAAAATATACAAGCAACGAAATCGGAAAAATCAGAATATCAAACCCAAGAAGATGGCGGCGAAAGGTTTGTGATTCAACGAGGTGATTCTTGTGAGTTGATAAAAGACTTGCCAGACGAATCAATTGATTTCTCAGTGTTTTCTCCCCCCTTTGCATCCCTTTATACCTATTCGAACTCAGAACGCGATATGGGAAACTGCTCATCCATCGAAGAGTTCAATACCCATTTCAAATTCCTATCCGATGAATTAATCCGGGTCCTTAAATCGGGAAGATTGATAGCAGTTCATTGCATGCAATTACCATCTTCAAAAGAAAAAGATGGCGTTATCGGAATTAAGGACTTCCGGGGAGATCTAATTAGAATCTTTCGACAAAGTGGATTTATTTATCATAGCGAAGTCTGTATCTGGAAGAATCCGGTAGTTCAAATGCAAAGAACCAAGGCTTTAGGGCTTCTTCATAAGCAAATCCGCAAAGATAGCGCAATGTCTCGTCAAGGTTTAGCAGATTATTTATTGATTTTCCGTAAGCCCGGGATCAATCAAGAACCGATTTCCCACACACATGAGACTTTTCCTGTAGATGCTTGGCAACAGTTTGCGTCCCCAGTTTGGGCTGACATCAATCCGTCAGCGACATTGCAATACAGGTCGGCCCGCGCTGATGAAGACGAAAGGCATATTTGCCCCCTCCAACTACCAGTAATCGAACGAGCCATCGCTTTGTGGAGTAACCCTGGAGATGTGGTTTTCTCTCCTTTTGCCGGAATAGGCTCAGAAGGTTGGCAAGCTCTTAAGATGGGAAGGCGGTTTGTAGGTTTCGAATTGAAGGAGTCATATTTCAAAACCGCAGTTCAAAACCTTAAGAATTGTGAGCAAGAGATTATAACTTCAGGAGTTGCAGTATCTTGTCCAGTTTTCAACGTTTTCCAAGGCCGCGAAACTTATGGGCGTAAAGCAGATGTCAAAGAACAGACTACGGTTGAGCCTTTAGATGCAGAAGTGTCAGTAGAAGAAAACATAGTCGATTAACAACAAACAGGGGGTAGTAATTATGAATCCAGTTGAATACGCAAAACTCATCGTAGCAAAGCGCGGGAAAGTGGAAGCGGCTCGAATCGTAAAGGACTGCAAACGGGCCATCGACAATGCCATGCTGGAAACCAACCCGATCCATTGGGGCACCCCCTTTGCGGACGAAGTCACGATCTCCGAGCACACCGAATACCAAAACGGGAAAACCGTCACCAGATCGTATACCAACGTGGACCATATCAAAAAAGCGATGCGGATGACCAAAACCGCCCGTTATTGGCAAAACGTGATCGCTTATATGAAAAAGCGCTTTCCCGAGGAGTTTGAAACGGTCAAATGAGAATTCGCGCTCGAAATTTTCTTCCTTATGCCAACTTAGATTTGCAGCTTCCGGACGGAGTCACTCGGATTAAAGGTTTCAATTTCGACGACAATTCAGAAGAGGGTTGCGGGAAATCAGCGATCCCGAATCTGATCTGCTGGACCCTCTTCGGGGAGATCCCCAAAGACGCCCTGATTGATGACGTGGTTAAAGAGGGGGAGCGGGGTTGCGAAACGGAATTATATTTTCCGGACTTTTCGATCTTTCGCTCTCGGGCCCCGAATGATCTCTGCATTAAGTTCGCGGACGGTAAGATTCACCGGGGGCGCTCCGCTACAGAAACTCAAAAGGATATCGTTAAGCTCTTAGGGATGAACTTCGCGTCGTTTTGCCAATCGGTGTACTTCGCGCAAAACTATGCAAAGAAGTTCGTCACCGCAAACCAAGAAGAAAAGGGGAAGATCTTTTCCGACATGCTTGACCTGGAGCAGTTTGACCGCGCCCGGAAAATCGCTTCAGAGCGAATCAAGGAAATGTCGGCCCAACTGATGTCCATAAGCTCAAACCTAAAGATTATTGAGGACCGGGTCCGTCCTGATCGCGAAGCGGTACAGACCTTCGAAGGGTTAATCGCCGAGTTCCAAGAACAAAAGACCACCAAAATCCGCCGGCTGTTGGGTGAAATCGAGCGGGTAGAAGAACAAGCGAGAGCCTTCGCGAAACGTTTTGAGGCCCAAAAGCGGGAAAAGCTCGAAGCCGCCAAGGCCGCGATCGCGCAAGTGGCGAAAGAAACCGCAGACCACAAAGCATTTTTAGAGCGATTTGAGCCCGAGGCCGCCCGAAAGCAAATCAGTGCGAATGACCAAGTAGTAGCTCAGCTTAAGAGAGACCTGGAAGAACTCGTTCGGGACCGAGAAGCAATTGCAGTCCACCTAGGCGTGGTTAAGGAGCAAGAGAACTACGCGCGGTCCTTGGAAGAATCAATTGAGCGCCATACGCAGCGGCTAGCTATGCTCGAAACCAAAGCCGACCGGATCAAGGAACGACTTGAGACCTTAGACGGCCGGAAATCCGAGGCCCGGGAAGCTTTAAACGCCGTCAAGGCCCAGATCGCGAACCCAAAAAAATCAGATTGCCCAACTTGTGGCCAACCTTGGGACGGGAATACCAAGCATTTAGAGAAGGAACTAAGGGCAAAGAAAACCGACCTTAGCCGAATCGAGGATGACCTTGCCGGGATCAGGGAAGACCAAAAATCCCTCACAGAAGAGCACATTAAAACCGAAAACTCCTTAAAACAGGCCCAAGCCGACCGAAAAGCCCTAAAAATCGAAGATACCACAGAACTGCGAGCCCTCCAAAAGGGTTTGGCCGATAAGATCCACAAAACCCAAGAAGTGATCGGGTCAATAGAAGCCGAAACCGAGGAATTTAAAGCGGACTTTCAAAAACTCAAGATCGCCCAAACGGTGGTTGCGGAGAGCGAAAAGCGCTCTGCAGACCTGCGGAAACAACTCAAAGAAGCGGAAGCGATGTCTCCAGATTCCGAGCTGGCCCGATTTCAAAGCTCCATTGATTCCTTGGGTGAAAAGATTGTTGAACTAGATGTCGAACAGCCCACGCAACTAGAAGAAAAACTCGCAAAGGCCCGCGAGCAACTCAAAACAACCGAAGAGCAAGTTGTCGAATATGAGATTAAAAAGACAGTTTTGACTCAAAAAGTAGCGATGTTGGAAGTCCTGAAGGATGGCTACCGCGAAGTCAAAGCTTACACATTCGAGCGAACCTTGGCGCTCTTGACTGCCGCGACCAACAAATACCTGGAATCCTTCTTTTCGCAAAAAGTGAAAATTCAATTCAAGAATGAAGATCTTAAAATCACCACTACAGTCAAGATCGACGGGAAGCCGCGGTCGTTGGGGCTGTTCTCAGGAGGACAGTTTTGCCGGGTAGATCTTGCGGTTTTTTTAGCACTTTCGGACATCATGCTGTCGCGCAAGGGTAAGTTGATCAATCTGCTGATTATGGATGAAGCTTTCAAAGGATTGTCGCCCACCAGCATGAAGCGGGTTTTGAAGGTGCTTCAGGCCCGGAAGACCCCAACACTTCTAATCGAACACAATGAAATTTTCGGAAGCGCCATCGACCAAACTATTAACGTGGAATACCGCGACGGGACTGCCCGAGTGATTTAGGGAGTGAAACATGCCAGTTCGTTATTTTGAATGTCCGGTCTGTAAGAATGTGGTGCGAACGCTTAAAGCTTCCGCGCCATTTTGCAATCACGGGGAAGGAGATTTGTCTGCGCAGATGGTTGAGCTTTTAGTCGCCCCCAGCACCAAGATGATGGAAAAGGTCAATCCCGCCACAAATAAAAGTCGAATGAAGGATCAGATGAAGATCTTGAAGGAGCGGTCCCGAAACCATGCCCGAGACCATGAATCTGAAGAACTGATCGGTTTGAATCGCGCGAATGGCATTGAACGTTCGGGATTTCTCAACAAAGACGGAACTCGTAGGCGCAGGATCGACGATATTTGAATTGATATAATTGAGTTTGGAAGGATTCCGAACTCAGCATGGAAAAGCTTCTGACTTTAGACTACTCAACTACCTCCACGGGATACGCCGTTTTCGACATTCGATCTAAAACTTTGCTTGATTTCGGAGTCATCAAACCCGGCAAAATCAAGAAAACGAAAAATCAATTGCGAGATACCGTCGCTAAGCTCCAAAGCGTCGCTGATCAAATAGTTGCATTGATAGAAAAAAGTCAGCCCACACAGATCGTCATTGAACAAGTCAACTTGGGGAAAAATCGCGTCTCCCAAAAGACCCTCGATGGGGGACATTTCCTTTTGTACGAAAAGCTTGGCAAATGGCTCGAAGTGGTTCTATTGGTAGATTCTGATGGGCCCCAAGGTTGGCGCACGAAGCTGAATCTAAAACTCACTGAGGAAGACAAGAAATCGAATGCCATCAACTCCAAACTCAACAAGAAAAAAGCCAAAGGCACGCCCGACTACCTTATAGTGAATAAGAAACATTTGGCGGCCAGAAGCGTAAACGCGACACTAGGCACCTCGTTTGATGTGGATAAGAACGCTGGAGACTCAGATCAAGTGGACGCCATCGGAATCGGGATCGCCCGCCTCTTGATTTGATATTTCGAGCACAATCAATATAATTTCGCTATGGCCAAGAACGAAGTTGTAATGGGCACAGATTCACAACAGATCATCCCCGCTGCCATTCAGTGGATGTTCGAACTCCAATTAATTGAGTCTCCGCTGTTGTCTCAAATTCTCTATGGGAACCTCTTCTC
>PSRL01000148.1 GCA_003176035.1 Verrucomicrobiota bacterium | reverse complement strand
CTCTCCCAAAAATGATTACCTTGCCTCGTTGATCACCAAACGATCCTCTTTTCAAGAAGCCATCTCTCAGTGCGGGGCTACCATTCGATAAGAGATGCCGGTCCACCTTCCCCGCCGCTCTCAGCTCAGAGAAGCCTCCATTCAACGGCCCGCCCCCCGGGGCAGGCCGTCCGTATCTCAGAAGAAATTCGCACCGGCTCAGCCTCCCCTAGGCAATGTATAGAACCGCCCCATCATTTCGATAAAACTTCTTGGAAGGCCATCTCCTATTCAAAACTCACCATTACGCGCCGGGCCTTGCCTGATCCCCATCGTTCCGATGAAACCTCTTGGAAGGCCATCCCCTATTCAAAACTCACCGTTGCGCGCCGGGCTTTGCCTGATCCGAAGGTAGTAGAAGCACTCTCGCATGACCCGGCACAGATCGCAAAATTTGATCAGCTTGCCGCGCAAGACTGGCATCAATATCTAGATGAGGGCCGACTGATTTTTAAGGAAGAGGGAGAGTAGGTCTGGCACATGGTAATGACAAAAGATCAGGAGGCAGAATCGCCCGCGCCTTAATTTGCTTACGGTTGTGACTCCCTTGCAGGAGTCGGAGGAGCATAAGGCGGTGGGAATTCATGTGGCGGGGGGTCGCCTACCGCATGCTCATAGGGCGGTGGGGCGCTACTAGGGGCATGCGGAGATATTGTAAGCGCCTCCTCATAGAGGGTGGCGTGGCTGGTAGCGAAACTTCGTCCGGTAGCACGTCAATATCATCGAGGTGGAGGAGGGGGGGCGGGAAAAGCATCTCGTTAGAAGAAGAAGGGCTGTGGTGGAGCAGAGGCGAAGGTATATGATGCGCCCTCCTCTCAAATGAGGGTGAATTTTCAGGGGTCGGCCCAGCGGTCTGTACTGGCTGATACCTCTGAGAAGGAGGGCTACTTCTCAGGCTTCCTTGGCCGATTCCTCTGCCACCTTGTTCATGGCTCACAGCTTGCCTGGCTCTCACAGGATCTCCTGTCGACATATTCGCGTTCGCTGTCATTATTGGGGATACTGGTCCGGTGCGCGGCGGGGGCGAGGGTGGACGCTGCGAAACTTGCACTGCGAGGGGGGGCTGCGGGGGGTTAGTCGGCAATCGCGGCGCTGGGTATTTGGGCGCTGGTGGCAAATTCCGTATCGGCATGTTTTGCATTTCTCTCAAGCGGTTTTCTTAGGGAACCCAATAATGCACGTACTATTTGCTAATATTTGCTAATTGTCGCACTGCTTCATAAAGAACGACACCTACGGCGGTCGCCAAATTGAGACTGCGAGCTTCGGGCCGCATGGGAATTGTGAGACAAGTGCCTGCGTATTCCGCAAGCAGGCTTTCCGGCAGGCCACGGGTTTCCCGTCCAAAAACCAGGAAATCCTCGTCCTGATAATTGATTGACCAATAGATCCGCTGAGATTTTGTGGTAAGAAAAAAGAAGCGGCCGTGAGGATTTGCTGTTTTCAGTTCTGCAAAGGATTTCCAGCGATGAACTTCGCACTGGTGCCAATAATCCATACCGGCTCTTTTGAGGGCTCGGTCATCGATTCGAAATCCCAGCGGCTCCACTAAGTGAAGTCTGGCTCCCGCTGCCAGGCAAAGCCGTGCGATATTGCCGGTGTTTGGGGGGATTTCAGGTTCTACCAAAACCACATTTATCATATTGCTCGGACTTTGTCAGTTTTTTAGAACTTCTACGAAGGCCGGCATTGCCCCACACCGGACCATCCGGCAGCTGCCGGACCTGGCAACAGTATGTAACTATTTAATTAATAAATTCTCTCACGGAAGCCAATGAAGTTAACCGTGCTAATCGTCGAGCTTGAGCATCGGCTTCAAGGATTTGTTGGAGGTCGGGGTTGGCAATCACCTCTACTTGGTCCATGACTTCGGAAACCACTTCCCAAATTCGAGGCAAGGAAATTTGTTTTTCTAAAAACGCCTCAACGGCCATCTCGTTTGCAGCATTGAGGACAGCGGGAAGGGTTCCCCCCGTTTCTCCGGCATGCCGCGCCAAACGCAAGGCGGGAAAGTCATCCCAACGAGGCGTAAAGAATTCCAACCGGCTCAGGTCTTCCAATTTGAGAGCGGACCGGGAAGAGGCCACTCTTTCGGGCCACATGATTGTATGTTGAATGGGGAGGCGCATGTCCGAGGTGCCCATCTGGGCGAGGATGGAACCATCCACAAACTCGACCAGGGAATGAATAATGCTTTGTGGATGAATGGTCACATCAATCTGATTCATGGAAGTCCCAAACAGCCAATGCGCCTCGATCAGCTCGAGTCCCTTGTTAAATAACGTTGCTGAATCGATAGTGATTTTGCAGCCCATGTTCCAGGTGGGGTGACGCAAAGCCATTTCCGGCGTGACCTCGGCCAATTTCTCTGTGGGAAACAAGCGGAAAGGTCCGCCGGAACAGGTGAGGATCAGCCGACGCACCTCTTGCATGCTGCGCCCCTCCAAACACTGAAAAATAGCATTGTGTTCGCTGTCCACAGGCAAAAGGAGTACGCCCGCCTTTTGGGCGGCACGGGTGACCACCTCGCCAGCCATCACCAGGATCTCTTTGCTGGCGAGAGCAAGGTTGCAGCCCGCCTCAATCGCAGCGAGAGCGGGACGGAGGCCGCCGGTGCCTACAATGGCAATGAGCACCACATCGGCAGCGGTTTCCGTCACGAGGTGGATCAGACCTTCTTCCCCGCTGAAAATGGACATTCCGTCCGTAAATTCCGACTTCAAAAATGCCGCCGAGGAGGAGTCACCCACACAAACCGCTTTGGGCCTGAATTCTTGGATCGCCTGGGCTAATTTTTCGACATTGCGGAAAGCAGACATTCCAACAATTTCCATATGCTCCGGAAATTCACGCGCCACTTGCATGACGCTTGCCCCAATCGAACCGGTAATGCCCAGCACTAGGACTCGACGCTTTCTCATAAGAAGTGCACGACTCCCCGTAAATAAAAGAATAAGATAGGCAAAGTAAATAATAAGCTGTCTATCAAATCCAATATTCCCCCAATGCCAGGGATAATTTGACTGGAATCCTTAGCTTGTGCACTTCGCTTAATAATGGATTCCGCCAAATCTCCGGCTACCGCCGCTCCACCTAAAAGGATGCCCAAGCAGATGACGTCCTTCCACTGAAACAAACTCAGCTGAGGCCGGAGAAGCAGATAAAGTACGGAACCGCCCAAAACCGCCGAGGCCAAAGCTCCCAAAAAACCTTCCCAGGTTTTTTTAGGGCTAATGTGGGACATAAAGCGGTGGCGGCCAAAAAGGCTGCCAAAGACATAAGCTCCCATATCGCTAAATTTGGTTACGACAATTCCAAAGAGCGCGTAAAATTGGCCCGTGGAGACGCCCTCAACCGTGGGCGGAGTGAGGAAGATAATTTTGGAAACATAGTGCAACATCCAGGGGATGTAGAGGATTCCAAACAAGGTCAAGGCCACTGTTCGCAGTGATTCCCCTTCCTTGATGGGGGAACACATTTGCCGAGCAAATATGGCAATGATAAAAAACAAAATCATTGCCGCATCAAAATCCAGTTGGGTGGAGACCCCATGGCTTTGATAATAAAAAAAGCTCCCGCTGAGGAAGATTGCCGACACAATCAGCGCCGTCCCTGAGAAGGGTCTGATCCCATTGTTTTGCAGCATCCGAAAAAATTCCCCTTGGGCAATGAGCCCTGCCCCACAGATCAGAATGAGATAAAGCACGGGCGCTTTTAAAATTACGGCCAGGGCAATGATCAACCAGAGAACGAGGGAACTTCCAAATCGGCGCAGAAAGGTAAAGTGAGGAGGGCTCATGAATATGGTAGTTAATAGTTGGGAGTTCTCACTTTTTTCTCCCTTTTCAGAGATATAGTTTCTATTCATTTGAATCATGGCAGCCAAAGAAAAAGATTCCGCCCTCGTTGAAGACAAGGTCCTTTTGCAACGCAACAGAAACCTGGACAATGCCTTACAGCAAATTGCCAAGGATTACGGGGAAGGTGCTATCATGCGCTTGGGCGATGCCTCAGCCACGGCTGCCGTGGAGGTCATCCCCACCGGTAATCTTCTGATTGATCGTGCCTTAGGTGTAGGCGGCTTTCCGCGCGGACGCATCGTGGAGATTTTTGGCCCGGAATCTTCCGGTAAGACTACGCTCACATTGACAGCCATTGCACAAGCTCAAAAACGTGGTGGCTTGGCTGGGTTTATTGATGTCGAACATGCCTTGGATCCACAATATGCCCGGCGACTGGGGGTCAAGTTGGATGATCTCTTGGTTTCCCAACCCAGTTCAGGAGAGGAAGCTCTCCGAATTTGCGAAACATTGATCCGCTCCAATGCGCTTGACGTTCTGGTCTTGGATTCCGTTGCCGCTCTGGTCACCCGGGCTGAACTTGAAGGGGAAATTGGCGATGCCGTAGTGGGTGCCCAAGCGCGTTTGATGAGCGCGGCACTGCGGAAACTCACCGCCCTCATTTCCAGGGCTCGCACCTGCTGCATTTTTACCAATCAAATTCGGGAAAAAATTGGTGTCCTATTTGGAAATCCGGAGACCACACCCGGTGGCAAGGCGCTTAAATTTTACGCCAGTGTGCGTGTGGACATCCGACGCATCGGCGCTATTAAAAGCCACGACGGTACTGTAAGTGGCAATCGCACCCGGCTCAAGGTCGTGAAAAATAAAGTGGCGCCACCCTTCACCGAAGCCGAATTCGACATCATTTACAATGAAGGCATCTCCGGTGCCGGTGCACTGCTCGACCTTGCCGTAGAAAAAGGCATTTTGGAAAAACGCGGGTCCTGGCTCAGCTACAAGGGCGAACAGCTGGCTCAAGGTCGGGATGCCGTTAAAGAAATTCTGAAAAACAATTCCGAACTCTACGAAAAAATTGAAGCTGAGGTTACGGAAGCTTTAAACGCTGCAGATAAAAATCCATAGAACCTCTCCCAAAACTTGGGGCGCTGTTGCCCCGCCGCCCCTGCTTTCCGACCCGGTGGCTGTCGGGCTGGAAGCGGCGTTATCAGGAGTTTTTCAGATAAGAAGCTAAAAACAGCTTCATATTCGCAACGATATACTACTTTTGCCGGCCTACCTTGGCTGGAAAAGAACTCCGGCAGCTCCGGAGGCAATCAGGTATCACGCCCCACCAACAATAGGGGATTTGTGCGCCTCTGCAACAGGTGGCATGTACGCACATTTGCCCATGTTAAGCAATAGTGCCAGAGTTTTAGATTTTTCACAGTTGAAGAGAAACAATATGGCAAAAGATTTCTCAATGATTGCAAATTTGATACGTTTGGTCTCCGCCTTGGCAGTCTCCCCCGGCTGTTCCCACAGCACGGTGCCGGCTGGCATTTTTCAGATCCGACGACTACCGAACGCAAAAGAGTGTCATCATTTTATGAGCGTTTCTCTCTCTCTATAGCACCAATTTAATCAGTACATAATATGTGTTTATCTACAACTTTTACAGGCACACCCACTTCCACACCTGCCGTCCCACCTCCTTTAAGTCCCGCTACTCCTGAAAATTCACCAGTTAACCCCATCGTGTTCCGACCTACGGATTCTGGCACGGGTCGAGTGTTTCATCCTCAAGAGTCCGCAGGTTCTTCCAGCGCATCGTTCACCGAAGCAGTCGTATCAACCACTTTGCCGCAGCAATCTTCTGTTTCTAAAGAGCCTCATTTAGGACTTACACAGCTTCCGTTTAATTTCAGTGATTGTGTACAGCAAGCTATCGAAACGGAAAGGGAATTATTAGGGATAAAACAAGTCCCCCAGGGAATACTCGAACTTAATATTCAAAAACCGCATGATAAGATTAACGTCCCCGATTTGAGTTCGCATTACATAGGCGAAAAAGATTCCGTTCCATTTGCCTTTGTATCCAGTAATTTTAATCACTTTTTTCCGACCGAAAACAGACAAAACAATCACACGAACTCATTAAATCTGGTTCATAAATTAGGATGCAACACACCGAAAGCCTTGCTCATAAATCAGCCCTTGCAGCAAAATCTAGAATCCTCTTTAACAGAACTTGCGGAAGGCGGCAAGAAACCATCCTACTTCATGATGCTCCTTTCCTGCCCCATTATAATTACCGAAAGTCCAGAATCTGAGTTTGGACAAGTTACCTTGTATGATACTAACAGCGATCGTCTACCAGGGTTGGAGTTGGGAAAATTTTTTGAGATGCTTCGGTCTGCATCTTGTGAGCCGGATGATCCTGAATCGACATTCAATGGCATTTTACACGAAGTGCCTAAGTTATTAATTCTCCAGTTGGAGAAAGAGCCAGCACTTTTAGGATTTATTAAAGAAGACATTAAATCACTTTCTCCCGATGAAAAGGATATTTTAAAAAATGACATAAAGAACGCTTACGCGCAGGCAAGTAAAACGTGTACATTGTGCGTTCCATTAGAACTAGATGATACCTTTGTAATTACAACGTCAATTCCGGAAGATCTCAATCCGCAAGCTTTCCATAACACCATTTGTCAAACGATTGCCAAATATGCACATGAGCCTTCAGCCGATTGGGGTACTCTCGATATGTTGATAAGGCGAGAGCTAAAAAATACTTACAACTTTTCATGTACAGATAGCAGCATTCAATTGTTTAGACCTGTTCACTTCTATGCATCAAAATTAGAAGGTATATAACTTAGAACATTTACTAACTGGTATTGCATATCTAGTAGCTCCCGAGTTTACCCGGATACTTGCCCACGGTCAGGCCGACGAGGGTTTATTTGCCCGGAGAGCGCTGGAAGCGATGGAATTCGATCTTCAGTCGTATCTTCAAACACCATTTCGGCTGGCATTTTTCAGATCCGACGACTCACGAACGCAAAAGAGTGTCATCATTTATGAGCGTTTCTCTCTATAGCAACAACTTAATCAGTACGTAATATGCCTTTATCTAAAACTTCTACCGGCACACCACCCACTTCCACACCCGCCGTCTCACCTCCTTTAAGTCCCGCTACTCCTGAGAATTCACCGGCTAACCCAATCGTGTTCCGACCTACGAATTCTGCAACAGGTCGAGTCTTTCATTTTCAAGAGTCCGCAGGTTCTTCCAGCGAATCGTTCACCGAAGCAGTCGTATCAACCACTTTGCCGCAGCAATCTTCTGTTTCTAAAGAGGCTCATTTAGGACTTACACAGCTTCCGTGTAATTTCAGTGATTGTGTACAGCAAGCTATCGAAGCGGAAAGGGAATTATTAGGGATAAAACAAGTCCCCCAGGGAATACTCGAACTCAATATTCAAAAACCAAATGATAAGATTAACATCTCCAATTTGGGTCCGCATTACATAGCCGACAAAGATTCCGTCCCATATGCCCTTGTAACCAGTACTTTTAATTACTTTTTTCCGAACGAAAACAGACAAAACAATCACACAAACTCATTAAATTTAGTTCAACAATTAGGATGCAACACCCCGAAAGCCTTGTTTATAAATCAGCCCTTGCAGCAAAATCTAGAATCCTCTTTAACAGAACTTGCGGAAGGCGGCAAGAAACCATCTTACTTCATGATGCTCCTTTCCTGCCCCATTGTAATTACCGAAAATCCAGCATTTCCATTTGGACAAGTTACCTTGTGTGATAACAGCGACCATCCGCCAGAGTTGAAAAAATTTTTGGAGACGCTTAAGTTTGCATCTTTTGAGCCGGATGATCCCCAATCGACATTCAATGGAATTTTACACAAAGTGCCTAAGTTATTAATTCTCCAGCTGGAGGGACAGCCAGCACTTTTAGGATATACTAAAGAAGACATTAAAGCACTTTCTTCCGATGAACAAGAAAATTTAAAAAAGAAAATAAAGGACGCTTACGCGAAGACACGTCAAGCGTGTGCATTCTCCGTTCCATCACACCTAGATGATACCTTCATAATTACAATGCCAGTTCCGGAAGATATTAATCCGCAAGCTTTCCATAACAGCATTTGTAAAACGATTGCCAAATATGCACATCAGCCCTATGCCGATTGGCATACTCTCGATATAATGATCAGGCAAGAGCTAGAAAATAATTATAATTTTTTACATGCACACCCAAATACCACATTTCAAATGACTGGGCATAGTCACTTCTATGCATCAAAACTAGAAGGTTATATGATTTAGGACCTTTACTCACTGGTATTGCATATCCAGTCGCTCCCGAGTTTAACCGGATACTTGCCTACGGTCGGGCCGATGAGATTTTATTTGCCTGGAGAGCACTGGAAGCAATGAAATTTGATTTTTAGTTGTATCTCCAAATACCATCTCATCAACGGCCTTGTGATAATCTTTAGCTCGCGGGTTTTCCAACTGTTTTGTGAAGAGGTTCAAAAATGTCACATTTGTCAATGCTAAAACATGTGTTCTCTTCATTCTTCTTGCCAGGTAATCCAGTCTCATCAATGACTAGCACCGCATTTTTTTGCCCAACATTTTCACTCACCACGTCTCTGAGCTCATCGGCATTCCATTTCCCTCGACCTAAAACGGCTTGTTGCTTCCATGGTCTCTAATGTCCCCTTGCCTCAGCTCTCATCCATCCGCTCTTTCTTCCTTCATTGCCAAGTACCACATCCAAAAAATTCTCTGCTGATTCTGCTGTGGTTCGCCACGCTTGAATATCTTCCCCATCCGTTCTTTGATTGCCTCTCTCTCCCATTTCCAAAGTCCGAGTGCTTTTTCTATTGGTGCTGCCACTTCTTCAACTTCACAACTGTGCGCCAAAAACTGCAGCTGTAATGCTAGAGCGCTGTTGCTGCACCCCTGCTTTCCGACCCGGTGGCTGCCGGGCCGGAAAACTTCATTGTCTCAGTGAATTAATTCGCCTATATTTTTATTTAGGCTAACTTTTGAAGTATCTTCCCTGCTAAAACACTAACGGAAGTTTCTTTTATTCTCACCGATAGATGGTCAACTTGTACTGTACTTTGCCGCCAATTTGGATTGCTATGGAATACACAATCACATGGTTTTCTCAGTTCAATTTTCTCATCGAGATCTATTCCCTTTTCTACCGCCTCATTTAATATTTTTAAGACCTCTTGCTTACGAAAATTGATATTATTACGGTTATTATATGATTCTGTCAATTTCGCGTAAACAGACTCGGCGGATATGGCCTCATTAGCCATTGTTGGGCTCATGGCTCTAGGGGCTAATCCGTTATTCCTAAACAGCAAGTTAATGCTATGGTTGGGAATAGCAACTTGATTTGAGTTGCGATTGGAAGTTGTAGGGGATGTAGGTGGTTTTGTATTACTAATCATACGTCTGTAATTAAAATTTTTTATCTTGTGTTCTTAAATAATATTTTTAGCGTATAAGAACCTCCTTCACACTCGTATCTCATCACCTAATTTCAGCGTATTTTTTACGCCTTACGGAGATAGTCTTTAAAAGCGCTGGGGCAAATTGCTTGCAGCTCGCAACCGGCGCAATCCGGCTTCCGGGCCGTACAGCGTCTTCTTCCATGCCAGATCAGCCAGTGGCTCAGATCCGTCCAATATTTGCGGGGGAACAACTCCATGAGATCTCTTTCAATTTTGATAGGATCGGAATGTTGGGTCAGCTCCAACCGTTTGGAGAGTCGCATGACATGAGTGTCTACCACAACACCTTCATTGCGATTAAAGGCATTGCCAAGGACGACATTTGCTGTCTTGCGCCCGACTCCTGGCAATGCGGCTAAGGCCTCCAGGGTATCGGGTACTTTGCCGCCATGGAGCTGGCAGATTTTTTTCGCAGCGCCCCGAATATTCTTTGCTTTATTGCGATAGAAACCGGTGGAACGGATCGCTTTTTCCAGATCTTCCTGTGAAATTTCGGCAAACTGGGGAGCTGTGCGACATTTTTTAAAGAGTTCTGTGGTGACCAAATTTACGCGTTTGTCGGTGCATTGCGCGGAAAGGATGGTAGATACTAGCAATTCGAAAGGAGTTTCGTATACCAATTCGCAGTGCGCGTTGGGATATGTCCGGGGCAGGAGACGGCAAAGAATTCGGGCCCGTTCTTGTCGAGTCATCAGTTCTTGTGTGCTATGGAGAAATGAAAGATTTTGAAAAACCGCCCCCGATCAAGACACAAGGTAAGATTTTTCAACATCGGGAATTTTCTGATCTCGCATTTTTATTAAAGCGTAAGCGCGAGTTGCGCCATACTATTTCCTTGTGCATCCCGACTCTCAACGAAGAAGCGACTATTGGTGCTATTGTCCGTTGCCTTCGGAAATCCCTCTTGGAAGAGGTCCCTCTGCTTGACGAGATCCTTGTCATTGATTCCGGCTCCACGGATAATACTCAAAAGGAAGCTCTGGCCGCCGGCGCATCGGTCTTCCTGGCTTCGGAAATCTTGCCACAGCTTCCTCCCGCATCGGGTAAAGGGGAAAATCTCTGGAAATCTCTCTTTATCACAAGAGGGGACCTTCTTTGTTTTTTAGATGGCGATATTCGCAATATGGCACCTCACTTCGTCTATGGACTCATCGGCCCTTTGCTTGCCTTTCCGGAACTCGATTATGTCAAAGCCTTTTACGAACGGCCTGCCACGGGAGTGGAAGATCACAGTCCGGGTGTGGGCGGGGGACGCGTCACCGAGATTTTAATTCGCCCTTTACTTTCACTTTTTCTTCCTGAGCTTACCGGAATTTTTCAGCCTCTTGCCGGGGAGTACGCCGCGCGTCGCTCTCTCTTGGAGCAGCTGCCATTTCCGACAGGTTACGGGGTCGAAACCGCTCTCTTAATCGATATTTACCGCCTTATAGGAATGGAAAAAATTGCTCAAACAGACCTGGATATGCGGATTCACCGTCATCAAACTGTCTCGGATCTGGGTGTGATGGCCTTTATACTTTTGAAAACATTTCTCAAACGCATTCCCGACTTACCCGATGTCTCCAAACGCACCTTGTATCAAATTTATTCCGATGCTCAACGGTACCACTTTACTGAAGTCGATCCTCCTGATTGGGAGCGCCCTCCAGCTGACATCTATCGCCATCGACCCGGTTTTGGGAGGGGCTCTATGCACAAGTAATTAGTACCCCCTGAAAAAGGGTTGAAAAGCATCCGGCGCCTATGTTGCTCAGTTGGTCGAGTAGCGCAGG
>PSRL01000142.1 GCA_003176035.1 Verrucomicrobiota bacterium | reverse complement strand
GGGGCAGGATAGCGGCCAAGGTGAGGCCTGGGGGATGGTCCGTAGGGAGATCTTTGAGGCTGTGTACCGCAACATCAATTTCCGCTCGGAGAAGTGCGGATTCCAGCTCCTGAGTAAAAGCCCCCTTGTCGAGGGGCGATGCGGAGCCCAGGGGCAGATCCAGTCGCAGATCGCCTTGCGTGTGAATCACGCGCACTTCAGTGACCAGGTCCGGGTGGGCAGCGGAAACCGTATCCTGTAGAATTTTGGTTTGAGCTAGTGCGAGATCGCTGCCACGGGTGCCGATCCTCAGAATTTTCACGCCGGGTGTTCCAGATAAGGATGGTCTGCGGTAGCTCGGCGGATCCAGCCTACAAAGTTGTGTACATGCTGCTCAATGAGCACCTCGCAAGAGTTCAATTCCTGGCGTCGAATTGCCAGGGACTGTCGGGCAATCTCCTGCAAAGAATCAATGTCATAGAGGAACACGCCTTCCAAATTATTTACCTCGGCTTGGATGTTGCGCGGCACGCCTAAGTCAATCAGGAAGAGAGGCCGTTGACGGCGCCTTTTCATAAGGGGCGCCAGCTTTTGTTCCGTGAGGAGCGCATGGGGCGCGCGTGTGGAGCTGATGAGGATGTCTATATCGGAAAAAGCGTCCTGCCAATGGTCGAAGCGCATCGCTACGCCCCCCACTTCCGCGGCAAGCTGCACCGCACGGTCATAAGTGCGGTTGGAAACAATGATGCTCCGTACACCGCGCGAAAGAAGGCTCCGCACCGTGCGTTCGCTCGTTTCCCCGGCTCCTAAAACCATTACTTTACAGGCGGATAAGCTGCCAAATATTTTCTCGGCGAGTTCCACGGCGGCTGCGCCCACAGAAGTCGGCCCGCGGGTGATGAGCGTCTCGGAGCGCACGCTTTTTGCCACACGAAATGCATTTTGAAAAAGCTTATTCAAATGCCGCGAAGTGGCGCCCAATCCGAGTGCCTCTGCGTAAGCGCGCTTTACTTGTCCCAAAACTTCCGTCTCTCCCAGCACCATCGAATCCAAACCGCTGACAACTCGAAAAAGGTGCCGCACACTCTGGGGAGCAGTGTGGTGATACCATCGGACTGAAGAGTCAGCAGCGGCCCGATCTTTCAAAAGATTTTGTATCTCGTTCACACTCAATTGAGGGCAAATCGTCGCAACATAAAATTCCACCCGATTACAGGTTGAGAGCACTACAGCCTCATTGAGGCCTTCAATTTGTCGAATTTGATTCAGTAACTTTTTGACCTCTTGTGAGGGCACGGCAAAGCGCTCTCGAAGATGAATCGGTGTGGTTTTATAGTTAATTCCCGTGCAGAGGATATTCATCGGATCGTGCTGGAAAGATAGTAAATTCCAGGCAGGCTCATCAGAGCTGTAAGAAAAAAAAGAATCGACATCGCAGCCATCTTATGGGCGGCTAAAGGCCGAACCACGTTAGCAATGAGGAGGAAACCATACAAGATCCAAATGCAGAGCGAGGCCCAGAATTTTAGGTCCGCTATTGGCTTGCGAGAAAGAAATCCGAAGAGAAAGGCGATGGTGAGCATCCAAAATCCTAACCAAAGAAGTCGGAGGCTTGCAGTTGATAAGTGATTGATGGGTGGGAGATTAAAGAACAGAGAGGAGGTGTGATGCCGTTTCAGATGCCTCTCTTGAACCAAATACATAATGCTCGAAACACAGGCGAGACCAAAGGCCCCATAGGCTATTAAGCTGAGAGCCGCATGAAATTCCACATAGGCGTTGTGATTTACCAAAGTGGGCGAGGATTCTCTAAAAAAAAGTGCGCCCGTCAGCATGGCCAGAACCAAAGGCGAGGTAAAAGCTCCCATCAGAGAGAGGCGATAGGTGGGGCCGACGATCAAATAAATCAATACTGTTGCCCAACTCAAAAAGACGAGCACTTCATGAAAGTTAGTAATGGGGCAAGCCTGCACGGCTTTTCCCCGAGACCAGAGCCAGAGGGTGAGCAAAAGAAATCCGCATCCAATACTCACGGAATCAAATGGGCTGGGCCGAAACTGCCTTGCTTTCAATACGAAAAGTGTGTGGCAAAAGCTGGCTAAAAAACAGAGCCGCGCACCGGTTAAGAGCCAAGGATCGATCATCGCGCTCTCCTCGAAGTCATAGACGGACCTTCGGCCTCCCCCGCCTGAGCGCGAAAATTTGGCCATCGGACAGCTGCTGGGCAGACTGATTTTTGCGGCGGCGCTCCTTTCGGGAAAAAAGTTTCATTCAACAACCCTGAGAACGGCCGGGAGAGGAGACTGCCGGGCGAGGCCCGCGGTCCTGTGAGATGCAACTTGGCAAAAGCCAAGCATATCAAATCCATAATCATTTAGAGGTTTCGCTATACCATCTCAACGCGAGCGCCGATCTAATTTTAAAAGGGACACATCGAGAATCGGATATTTTTCCCAGCCGCGAAGGTCAAAGTGCCACCACTCGCTGGGAAATCCAATAAATCCATGGCGTACCATGATGTTTTGCAACCTCTGAGAATTCCGTTTTTGCTCCGGACTAGCCCTGCGATAATTTCGAAAGGCGCGCGGGCTGAACTCATCGAAATTACTGGGCATGGGAAGCTCGTTGCCCCGTGCGTCCACCAGCGTCACATCCACGGCGGTCCCTCGCGTATGACGTCCCCCACCTTTATAAGGATTGGAGACAAAGCGTTCGTCTCCAATGAGATTCCACATCTGTTTTTGAACGGAAAGGGGGCGATAAGCGTCGTAAACTTTGAGGCCTAATCCCGATTGGGCCAGTTCGCGTTGGACTGCTTCCAGCGCTCGCGCCGCATCGGCGTGTACAAAAGCTGCTGCAACCGGATACAGGCGAGTTCCGGTGAAGTTATAGGGTGTCGCATAGCGAATCTCCTCTAACGGAGGCGGGTTCAGTGAACGCACGTTGACTAGAGAAGAGCCTTCGCCTGAAAACGCAGTTTCCAGGGCGGCGGCCAAAAAAAGAAGGGAAATTCGTAATAAATTCATAACATGAGACCTCCACAAATGGTTGAGCCCCCCCGCGGGAGGCTCCTTTATCATCAAGGGAGCGTGTGACAATGGGCTTTTCGGACTAAAGGGCAGCGCAGCTCGAATTGCGAAGAGAGGGTGTTATTCCAGCCACTCCGTATGGAAGGTTCCGGATTTGTCTACGCGTTCATATGTATGGGCTCCAAAAAAATCACGTTGTGCTTGAAGCAAATTTGCGGGCAGGTTTTCACTCCGATAGCTGTCATAATAAGCGAGCGAAGCGCTAAAAGCGGGCGTCGGAATGCCGTGTCGGACGGCAGTACTGAGGGCAAGACGCCAACTGAGTTGACTCCTGGTCAGGATTTCGCGAAAGAACGGTGCCAGCATCAGATTTTGCAGGTCGGGGTTTTCCTGATAGGCTTGCGCTATACGGTTTAAAAATTGAGCCCGAATGATGCAACCTCCGCGCCAGATACTGGCGATGTCCGCAAAGTTCAGGTTCCAATTGTAAAGCTTGCTAGCGGCTCCGAGAAGATCCATTCCCTGCGCATAGCTGACTATTTTGGATGCGTAGAGAGCGTCACGAACTGCATCGATCAGCTCTTTGGGATCGCCCGAAAAAGGCTCTTGAGTTGGCCCGGGAAGGAGGCGGGATGCGGCAACGCGTTGATTTTTCTGAGAGGAAAGAATGCGTGCTTCCACCGCCGCATGAATCGTGCTCAGGACAATCCCTTGATCCGTGGCGCTTCCAATAGTCCATTTGCCCGTTCCTTTCTGTCCCGCTTTGTCGAGAATGACGTCCACAAGCGGTTTGCCGGTCTCCGGATCCATTTTTTCAAAGATGCGAGCGGTAATTTCAATGAGGTAGCTGTTGAGTTCGCCTCGATTCCAATCGGCAAAAATTTTATGAAGTTCGGATGAGGAAAGTCCGAGGACATTCTTTAGGATCGCATAAGCTTCGCAGATCAACTGCATATCGCCGTATTCGATCCCGTTGTGCACCATTTTTACATAATGTCCGGCGCCATCGGGCCCGAGGTGTCGGCAGCAGGGCTCCTCTTCAGCAATGGCGGCAATCTTACGGAAAATGGGGCTAATGGCGGCCCATGCTTCCTGCGAACCGCCGGGCATGAGAGAGGGCCCTTTTAAGGCTCCTTCTTCTCCGCCTGAGACTCCGCAGCCTACGAAGTGTAAGGATTTTTCACGCAGGGATTTTTCCCGACGTTGAGTATCGGTCCAAAGCGAATTGCCACCGTCAATTACGATATCACCAGGTTCCAAAAGTGGAATCAACTGATCGATCACACTGTCAACCGGGGCGCCCGCTTTCACCATAATCATCACCTTGCGAGGGCGGGCGAGAGATTTTACAAACTCTGTGAGGGAATATGTTGGGACGATGCGTTCTTTGCTCTTGGCACGGCCCTGAACAAATTGTTCAGTAACCTGCTGGGTCCGATTGAAAACGCTCACAGAAAAGCCTTTGCTTTCCAGATTCAGAACCAGATTTTCTCCCATGACTGCCAGACCAATCAATCCGATGTCGCTATACTTCATAAGCTCCTTGTTTCGCAAAAGTGAAATATCATACTAACTTCAAATACTGCCGCTGACAATAAAGAGAAAACACTCACCGCATCGGGCGGAAAATTCATGACCTTTCCAAACCGTCTCACCCTCGCTCGACTCCTACTCACTGCCTTGTTTGTCATGGCTATGGAACTTTCCTTTTCCTGGAATCAGACGATAGCCTTGGTGATATTCCTCCTGGCAATTTTAACGGATTATTTGGATGGCTTGCTTGCGCGGCGGTGGCATTTGATCACTAATTTTGGCAAATTGATGGATCCGATAGCCGACAAAATCCTGAGCACCTCGGCGTTTATCTTATTAGTGGCTTATGCGGCAATTCCGGCATGGGCGGTCATCATCGTCATCGGCCGAGAATTTTTGATCACCGGCTTGCGATTGCTTGCCGGGGGCAAGGGGATCATTCTCCCCGCAGAAAAACTGGGCAAACACAAAACGGCTTGGCAAATGGCCACTATCCTTTTCTTTTTGGTCCTTCTGGCTCTTCCGGAATGGATACAAAAACCCTCTTGGTGGCACGGCCTTTGGATTTATGGTGGCAATGCCTTAATTGCGATAACCGTTATTCTCACCCTCTATTCCGGATTTGGCTATCTGCACAAAAATCGGTCGCTGTTACTTTCCGATTGAAAGAGCCTCCCCAGAAAAGAGAGAGAAAGCAGGAAAGACCGGCAACATCCCCGCAATTTCTTGCAAAAAATGTAACTATTTAATTAAAAAATACTCTAGAGCATTTTAGATTTAAGTAGTTCCATTCGAATAGAAATGCTATAAAGGAAGAATGGGGAAAGCCTATT
>PSRL01000168.1 GCA_003176035.1 Verrucomicrobiota bacterium | reverse complement strand
ACCAGTTTTTTGGGGCTCTACCGCCTTTTCTGGTCGAAAATCCTACCTCTTCTTCCTGCTTTCTCCAGCTTATTCGCTTGCTCTTTAGCCTTTTTCAGGGACGACTACTTAGTTAATAAATGCTCTAGATTTTAGCAGAAAGGTTCCAGGCAGTTGCCACGCGTCTTGCTTGAGCTTGTAGGTTTTCAATGGCAAAAGAACATAACAGGGAGAATCTTGAGGTCGCAGCCAACGGAGCAGCCCGAGCAGATTTTTTTGTGTCATTACCGTACATGCTGAAGTCGGGATGGTCGGACCACGCTGAATATGGAAGAAAATTGCACTTCCCGCACCAGGAATCGGATGCTCGGCGTTGTGACGGATTTCAAGCATATATCGATGTGCAGGATCACCGAGGCGCATCCGTTCGCGAGCATACCAAGGAGGCGGGTTTCTGGGGTCAACAGAGAGATGTCGATTATAATTGGGCGATTTAGGATCACTGATCCAGACATCCCGCGCCGTCATGGTCACAAAAGGGTAATCAATTCCCGGCGGGAGGGCTCGATCATACGTATATAGCTTTCCAATTTTAAAAATTCCTGCAGGCGAGCGCCAATCCCGCTCTTGTTTTTTGAGACCTTCCTGATCCTGTCCGGCAATTCCGATACCCCAGGCCAAGCCGCGTTTTCCAAGTAAGACGGGGATTGGCCCAAATTCTCGATGCCATGCCCCTTTAGCCAGGCGCCGGTACCCCTCCAGCTCCCCCTTGGATGAATTCCAAGAACGGGTAATTACTATTACGACCTGTTTGCAAGTGGAAGGAAGCGGACCCGACTGAGAAGCCGCAACAACCCCTCCGCCCGAGCACAATAAAAAAACAATTATCATTTTAACGAATTTCATGGCATCTTCTAAAGCATTCGAACTAGTGCCCATCCAGCGTATTTATACATTTGATGTCGTCGAGTGCGTTTGGTGTACTGTAATCCTCTCCATTTGATGCGATCATCGACGAAAAATCTTTCGCTATTGGTACTCGCAGCCGGCATGGGCAGTCGGTACGGAGGCCTAAAACAAATGGACCCAGTTGGCCCGAACGGAGAGGCTGTTCTGGAGTACTCAGTTTATGATGCCTTGCAATGTGGTTTTAACGAGGTGATATTTGTCCTCCGGAGAGAGTTTGAAGAACCTTTTCGGGAACAGGTACTCAGTCGATTTAGTAGATTTATTCCTACGATCACCGTATTTCAAGACCTGAATGACCTTCCAGGCAAGTTTACTTTACCGGAAGGCCGTCGAAAACCTTGGGGCACGGGTCATGCCGTTTGGTGCGCTAGAAAGGCGCTCAAACAACCATTTATTGCTATCAATGCGGACGATTTTTATGGGCGAAATGCCTTTCAGCATGCGGCTTGGTTTTTTTCACGGCCGGGCGTTGAAAAAATACCTGCTTTTATGATGGCGGGCTTTCAATTAGCAAACACTCTTTCTGAACACGGTCCGGTGTCTCGTGGAATTTGTCGCACCGATGACCGTGGCATGTTACAAAAGGTGGAGGAATGGTTAGGAATCGAAGAATTTCCGGACGGCATTGCAAGTCACTATTCGAAACTCAGTGAAACACACCGTTTTACAGGTGAGGAAACAGTTTCGCTTAATTTCTGGGGCTTGACTCCAACGGTAATCCCTCTTCTGGAACAACGTTTTTACGCTTTTCTGGAAAAAAAAATCGGAGATCAAAAAGCGGAATTTTATCTTCCGGACGCAATTTCGGACATTGTTTCCCACTTTGAAGCAACCGTTGCAGTCCTTCCCACCAAGGACAGATGGCTTGGAATCACCTATAGAGAAGACAAACCCTCTGTGACCAGAGCGATCGCTAACCTTGTACAAACCGGGGATTATCCCTCTAACCTTTGGGGTAGCGGGGGAATATTTTCCGCATCCACACCTCATAATTGATGAACTTTCCGCGCTCTAATGTTGATTGCTTTGTTCCGGATGGTAAATCAGTTGTCGATGCGCTTTCCCGTTGTACTCATCTGTGTATTGCCGCCCATCAGGACGACGTAGAAATCCTTGCTTACCCCGGCATTTCCCATTGTTATGATTGTAAGGACGCATGGTTTGTCGGAGTTGTTATCACCGACGGTTCGGGCAGTATTCGAGAAGCACAGCATCAAAAACTGTCCGCTGAGGAGTATTCAGCCCTGCGTCGGAGTGAGCAGCGCAAAGCTGCTGAGGTCGGTCGCTATGGAGCCATGATCCAGCTTGGCTGTTCAAGCGAGTCGGTCAAAAAGCACTCCGAAACTTTATGTGACGATCTTCTGGAAATCCTATTTTTAACCCAGCCCCATACTCTCTATCTCCACTCCCCCGCCGATCGACATGAAACACATGTCGCAGTTTTCCTTCATTGCCTCAAAGCGCTTCGGAGGCTTGCTATAAGAAATATTCCAAAAATGATTTATGGCTGCGAGGTTTGGGGAAGTCTCGATTGGCTTCCTCGTCAGCGTCGGATTGCTCTCAACGCCGGAGATAGACTTGCTTTAGCTGCCCAATTATTAACCGTGTTTTCCACCCAAATTGCAGGCGGTAAGCGGTATGACATAGGTACTATGGGACGTAGACAAGCAAATGCCACCTTCTCCGACCCCTACGCTCCTGATCCATCTGCCGGCATTATCTGGGCGTTGGATCTTTTGCCGCTAGTACAAAACCACGGACTCTCTGTGGAAGCGTTTGTTCAAGAATTAGTTGATGAATTTTCCGCTGAAGTTAAAAAACGTATCCGTCGATTTTCTTAATAAAGCTTAATCCCAGATAATGAATATTGCCGAATCTGGCAACAGATGAAAGATATAGCGAAACCCTTATTAACCAATCACAAATTCGGATGGTATTTTTCTCTTCGGGCGCGGCGCAAAATTAATCCCATACCTATGATATGGAATTGCTTTTGAAACAAAAGCTCAGAGAAAAAGCCCCACAAAGTTGCTATCATTTTATAGGTTCTAATAAACGCCGCGATAGCGGCTCTATTCCAAAACAAATTTTCCCGGATTGAGAAGATGTTTGGGATCGATTGCATTCTTGATATGTCTGTGAAGCGTTCGCAGTTCCGGTGCCATTGCCCTGTTCCACCACGGAAGTTTAGCTAATCCAATACCGTGTTCGCCCGTAATGCTTCCTCCCCAAACTAATATCTGCTCGAATAGCTCATCCAAGAGTTTTCTGACCCGAACTGAAACGACGGGTTGATCAAAATCCGCAGCCATAATGTTGACATGAATATTGCCATCACCTGCGTGCCCAAAGCAGGCAATGGGAAATCCGCTGGATTTTTGAAAGCGTCCGGCTAATTCAATTAAATCAATGAGACGCCCTCGCGGCACGACAACGTCTTCGTTTAACTTTGTCAACCCGCTATCCCTTAATGCAAAAGAAAAGCTGCGACGGAGATCCCACAAAGCATTGCACTTGGCTAAGGTGGACGCTGCCGAGATATCCTGAGCTCCCCAGGTCCGCAATAGCTTCGCGATCGCACGCATTTCCGAGCGCACCGAAGCAACCTGGCCATCCACTTCAACCAACACATACGCATCGCCCCGCGGGATGCCCTTCACTTTTCCGCTACGCCTCGCGGCATTTAAAGTGAAGGCGTCCGCTAACTCAACAGCCGAAGGAAGATGCCCTGCGGAAAAGATCGCTTGGACAGCCTTTGCGGCAGTTCTTACGTTTGCAAACCCTGCGGAAACCACCGCTTGCGACGGCGGCAGCGGCAGGAGCTTTAGAGTTGCCTCGGTTACTACCCCCAGTAGCCCTTCAGAGCCCACAAATAAACCCACCAAATCGAAGCCTGTTTTGTTCTTGTGTGTACGCCCGCCTAATTTCATCAGCGTTCCGTCCATAAGTGCCACTTGCAAACCCAAAACATAATTGCGGGTGACCCCATACTTCAAACAACGCGGGCCACCGGCATTCGTTGCGATATTGCCTCCGATGCTGCAATTTTTCAGACTCGCGGGATCGGGAGGGTAAAAAAGCTTTTTAGTAATAGCTTGACGTTGCAAATCCCAGGTAATTACCCCTGGTTGCACGACGGCCACAAAATCACGCCGGTCGATTTCCAAAATAGAGTTCAGACGCTCTGTCGCCAAAACCATTCCTCCTTGGATTGGCACGCAGCCGCCGACATAGCCATAACCAGCTCCTCTCGGAGTAACCGGTACCCCATGTCGATTCGCCAACCGGAGTGCCTCAGCGACTTCCTCGGAACTCTGTGGCAACACCACGAAGTTAGGCGTCTGAGTAACGAACCACTTGTCTCCTCCCCACTCAGACAACCTTTCTGTGTCGGTGATAACCCGATCTTTTCCTAACTTTTGTTTCAGAATACGCGCCACTGCGCGGCTGGCCAAGGCAATGGCCCGAGGAGAGTGGGAGCGCGGCAAATTTTTCACTATGGCTCGCCTGAAGGGACGGTTTTTTCCGGGGTGTAATATTTTTCGCCAATCCGGATCCGTGCCAGACCTCGGCTTTCTCTTGCGCGATTTGTATCTCGAAGAGAGTAGACACAACCACAGTACTCCTGTTGGTAGAAATTCTCCTTCTTAGAGATTTCGATCATGCGTTGGGAGCCCCCCTTTTTCCGCCAATTCAGAGTCCAATAAATCATTCCAGGGTAGCGAGAAGCAGCCCTTGTTCCGCAAGCATTGATTTGATCCATGTCTTTCCATCGCGAAATTCCCAGACAGCTTGTAATCAAAGAAAATCCGTGTTCGTGGGCATAAAGTGCGGTTCGCTCGAATCTGAAATCGAAGCACTGAGTGCAGCGTTCGCCTCGCTCGGGAGCCCATTCCAAGCCTTTAACTCGTGAGAACCAATTTTCCGTATCATAATCCGCATCAATAAAGGGGATTCCTTTTTTCTCCGCAAATCGCACGTTTTCCTTCTTACGCAGCTCATATTCAGCACGGGGATGAATATTCGGGTTATAAAAATAAATACTGAATTGGATACCGGAGGCTTGCAGAGCTTCAATCACCTCGCCCGAACACGGCGCACAACACGAATGCAAGAGCACTTTCTGTTTGCTCTCCGGCAAAATCAGTTTTGGCCGTCCGTTTTCAGCTTCCGAATTCATGAGACCATCAGACCATTTTTAAACGACCATTCCAATTTCTTAATTCGCTATTTAACGGGGTTGCACAAAAAAGGCCCCCCTATTGGCCCAGCCGCTGCTTGATCAAGGCTTCCACCCAGAAAGAATCTTGTTCACTGAAAGACCCTCCAGGTGATTGACAATCTCACCCTGGGGGAGGCATGATGGTGGCTTGTTCTGAGCGTCGCCATTCGCCAGAACGTTCCTCGTGGTGGCTGTAGCTCAATGGCAGAGCTCCAGATTGTGGTTCTGGATGTTGCGGGTTCGAGTCCCGTCAGCCACCCCCTTCTGCGGGGCTCTTCGCCGAAAAATGAAAGGAGCGATGCGGCCACGATGATGCGAAAAACCAAAAAGAGGATGCTTGATTTTCCGTTATGATCAGTTTGGCTAGTACTGCCAGCACCGGCTGGCATTGAATGAAAGCGAGAGTATTTTTGTTTTTGTCACCACTGGCTTTGACTCTTGGATTTACCGCATGTGGTACGCCGTCGCTCCCCGCACTTCCGCCCTCACATCCCGCCAGTACAAAAGCCGTGTCCGGCCGAGGGCCCTATTATTTTTCGGGTTTGGGAGAAGACGGTGCTACGCGTGTCACTCAGCAGCTATTGTCACAAACGGAGCTAGCAGAGACTTCGTCCGCTCCCACAAAAACACCGGCAGAACCAATGCGGCACTCTGACATGGATATGCCGATGGACCATAGCCATATGTAGCGAAAAGCCTATGAAAAAAATTCTGACTTGCTTGTGTTTTCTCGCGGCGTTTGTTTCTCGCAGCCAAGCTTCCGAGTCCACTGAAACATTAGTCCGGACGCGGACGGGTATGGAGGTTGCCTGGCAAAAAGAAGAAGCCACTCGTGAGATGAGTTCCGATTTAG
>PSRL01000159.1 GCA_003176035.1 Verrucomicrobiota bacterium | reverse complement strand
AAATTTTACTGTCAAAATACCCGCACACATGGATGTTTACTAGCTTAAACGCTTTTTTCAGACTCAACTAGGTAATTTCTCAGTAGATGTACTACGTGGGATCTGAGTAGATTCTCGCTTTGTGTTCATAGCCTCTCTCTCTGATACTGACGTATATTAGGAGTACATATATGTGCAGCATGTCTGTTCGCTTAGGAGCAGAGAGAAGCAGTGATGCAGGGTTCTTCTCCCCAGAGGGTCATTCAGAAAAGAGATCGAGTGCCGTATTCGCTCGGGGAAGAGCCGTGAACGGTGTGAAACGGAGGGTTCAGTCATGCCCCGCTGAGCTGCCCTTTATGAATATTGTCAAGAACGCGACAGACCTCACCGCTACAAGTATTGCAACCGCAAGCCAATTGAGTGCTGTGCTTCATAATGCCGGACTCAGCGCACTAAGTGGATCAGCGCTCGGCCTTGTCAGCGGAGTGGGGAATATGACGGCTTGGTTTTTATGGAGCGGGCTTGCGGGCATGGATGTGCTTGATCGCAATGCAGAGCTTGCAAAAGACCCTCAGCCTAAAAGCCCCAATTCTCAAATGGTCGGGGTACCTACTCCCACCGAGGGTCTTCAAACACACTTGGCTCAAAAAAAACGCAAAAATTACCGAACCAATTTATTGCGCGATATTTCGGATCTTTCGCGTTATGGCGTAAGCACTGCATCAAGCATTGCGGGATTTTGCCCGACGGCGGCAGCCGCTGCGGTTTCCACAGGATTAGGGATCGTAAGCGGCGCGATGCTTGCAGTGGCAGGAACTGTCTCATCGGTAGTGTTTACCTTGAAAGCCCAAAAATTCCGCAGGCGGCTCAAAGAAGCTGAAAAATTGGGAGCGTTCCACTCAAATGACTCGTTAAAAACCAAATTATTTGAAATTTTGGATAACCTGAGAGTCAACCGCTTTCGCGAGGTGCGAAAATCCGCAGCAATTTCCGCCGCCACCTACGGTAGCCTGGGAGCGCTAGGTACGCTGAGCGCCGTTATCGGGGGATTGTCTCTAGCTGGTCTCATTTCAACTGGCGTTGCCACAGCCGGAGCTGTGCCGGCTCTCATCCTGTTGGGAGCCCTTCTCGGATGGGGCGGGTACTGCGTCTATAAGGCAATTAAACAATATCGAGCACAAAAGGCTCTGCATACCGAATTGCAGGAGACTTTGAAAAAATGGGAAAACTTTGAACAAAAAGAAAAGCTTGCCCAAGAACTTGAGGAGGACTTGCAAAAGGGATGGGCGGATTTCCAAGAGCAAACTGACGAAGAACACCTCCAAAAAATGGACCGGCAACTCTTCAATATTCAAGATCAGTTGAGAGAAGAAGCTAAACAAATGAAGTCACTGGACGATCTTTTTGAGCAATACCTCGAGGGCAGCCCGCAGGCCACCGTGCTGGCTCTTCTTTCGTTGGCTTTCCCTGAAGGGAACTCACCACCCGATCCGGAAGTAAAAAAATACTTCAAATCACGTTGCAAAGATCTAAAGCGCTTTGAAGCTACCTTCCAATTGTTGGAAAACCAATGGAAATCCGCAGTTGAAGAGCGGCAAAAGTTGGAATCATCTGGCAACGAACAGCAGATATTGAACCAGCTCACTAAAACTCAGCGTAAGACAATACAAGCAAAGCAAAAGGCCGCCGAAAAAGCCCAAAAACAAGCCATCCACACCGCCTGTAAGATTTTGGGCCTTTAAAGGCACCAGGCCTTAAAAAGTTAAAAAATCCCCCCACTGTACCGACTCCAAATCTGTTGTCCAGCTCATGCAATAGGTTGCATAGACGGCATCTTCCGGCTTGTTTGAGGAAAAGCCGCCGCCTAACAAGCTCGTCTATGGGGCTAAAAACAGTACCAAAGGCAACTATCAATCAACAGAGTTCTTCTGTTCATAACTCACCGATAATTAAAAAAAAGGGTTCAGATTCCAATCAAGCTGCTTCAGGTATTCAGGAAACAAGCTTTTCTAAGCCGACTCTGGGGAATGTACAACGGCAAATTAGCGTTGTGAGTGCCGCTCAAGTTCCTGAGACCGCCCCTACGAAATGGTCTGCCGCAGTAGATGACGTCAAGAAACGTACAACTAGCGAGTGGATGGAGCTTGCGGCAGAAGGTGCAGCTCTTATAAAAACTGGAGCTAGTGTGCCCCCTCTGGTAGGGGTCGCAGCGAGCGTAGGCGAGGGCTTTTCTATAGCTGCGGGCGTGGCCGGCGCGGTTATGGGTCCGGTGCAAGTTCTGAATGGCGCCATGGGCATTGCAGACGAAATAAGGAACTACTCCCAACAGAAGGCCGTAACCGAGTTAGCAAACACGGCTCGAGAGACGCTTGATGCGAAAGCTACAAATGCTAGAGAAGCATTAGAAAATATACCAAACTCCGAAATCCGCAAAAAGGGGGAAGATATACTAGCAAACAGGAAAACCAGGCGCCCTCAATTGAGTGGTAAAGGACCATCCGAGGGAGTGACCCCGCGGCAACAACCTAAATCGCGACGTTCCGTAACGACACCATCTGATGATTCACTGCCCGGTAATTTACCAGGCACTTCGACTAGTAATGCAAATACCGGTATTTCTTCTACTTCGGATGTTCCTGAAATGTCCTCCGCAGAAAAGGAGTTCAATGAAGCAAGCGAAGCACACAGCTTTGCTCGCACAGGCTACAAGCTAATAAATGCAAAAGCGCAGGAGCGTACTGGTCTAAAGGGTGGTATTAAAATTGCCTCAGCCGTTGGAGCTTCAATAGGTAGTTTTGCAAGCGCAATAAGCGGCTTCGCAGCCTGCGCCAACGTTTTTACACCCACGGCAGCAGCCGCAGCAGCTTCTAGCTGGGCTGGAATACCGGGCGGCATTGGTACTGCTGGTGTAGCTTTGAAGGGTCTCTATGACAATTACAAAGATTATAAAGCTCTTAAAAAGCCCGCCTCTCTAAAGCCTTTAACCGAACAACCATTTTTTACTGGCGCTTCTCCAGCACAGCAAGAATTATTTAAAAAATGTGATAAATTAATTCCCACTAAAACAAAAGTGGGGCTTTCCGCAGGCTTGAATGCTCTTGGTGTTGCCGGCGGTCTCGCCACTACTGGAGTGGGGATTGCAGCGCTTGCAGGAGCAACCGCTGGACTGGGTCTTGGCGCAGTCCTAGCTGGAGGAGCTGCTGTTGGCGTTGGATTGGGTATTTATAAAGTAGTATCGGCGTTGAAGGAAAGAAAAGCCGATAAAGATTTGTTAAAGACATATGATCAAGACCACGTTAAAAAATATTTATTAGATCGAAGTCAGGACCCTGAGGTGACCAGATTTCACTTGGCGGTGTGTGAGGATGAGCTACGTAAAATAGAGGAGCTTGAAAGTCAAAAAACGGCTCCAGGGGCTAACCTAAAAGAGATAGATAAGGAATTAAAGGCAGCCCGCCAATTTGCTACAACCCTGATTAATCTGGCCCGGAAAGCCCGGAAAGATTAAGTACGTAATACAGGGTTGTTCGTGATGCAAATTAAGCTGATTGTGTTATTATAAAACATTTCCTATCTAAAGAGAATATAAAGAGCAATAAATGTAATAACAGTGAGAGCCGCTAAAAAGCGATAGTCTCCAAGGCCGGGCCAACCGGGGAGCCGAATGCAATCGAGAGGATGTTTCCAGTAGAGCTGTTCCGGATCCTCATGAGAGAGTTTTGGAAAGCAAAATGTCAGGACAATTTGAAGCACCAGGCAGGCGACAAACATATAAAACGTCATCATCATGAATGGCGTTTTGTAAACAAAGTGTGGTGTCCAATCCATCCATCCGGGCTGCCATTTGTGGAGAGTTTTCAGGGTATAAAGGGTGACGCCTAAAGCCGAACCTATCCACATAGTCCATTTAGCGCTTCTTGCGGAGGCTGCGGGCCAAAGCACTCCGACAAGGAAAACGCAGGTAATCGGCGGTGCGAGGTGCGCGATGATATCATTGAGTCCGGAAAAAATGCTTTCATAGCGATCGAGCAGTGGCACCAAGCCAATGCCTAGGACGAAAGCCGCCAATGAGGCGATTCTACCAATCCAAACCAATTGGTGGTCGGAGGTATTCGGACGAAATCTTTTCCAAATATCGCAGCTAAAGAGAGTGGCCGTCGAATTTGCTGCGCTGGCGAGATTCCCCATGAGGGCGGCCATTAACGCGGCGGCCATAATCCCAAGCAAACCGTGGGGGAGAAGAGTCTGAATCATCAAGCCATAGACTTCCTTAGTGTCATGCGGTGCAGGGAGGTGGTTTTGTTGAATAATCGCAAAAAATAAGAGGCCCGGCAGGACAAAAATGAAGAGTGGGAGAACCTTAATAGCCGCACAAAAGAGCGGGCCGATCCTAGCGTGGTTTTCGTCTTTAGCTCCCAAGACCCTTTGCACAATTGTCTGATCCGCGCAGAAATACCAAATCCCCAATACGGGATAGCCGAGGAAAATAGCATACCAGGGAAATTCGGGATCAACCGATGCGGGCCGGAGCAGTGAGAGCTTTGTCATTTCGCCGGTAACTTGAAGCGTTTCCACCATGCCATGCCATCCTCCGACCTTGTGCCAAGCAAACCAGGTAATCAGCATTGCGCCCCCCAATAAAACGATTGCTTGCACCATTTCTGTGATCACCACCGCCGCCAATCCCCCAACCACGGTGTAAATTGCCGTAAGGCTACAGACGAGTAGAATACACGTCCACTTGTCGATGCCAAATACGCCGTGCAGGACCACCCAACCGGTCACAAGCGGAAATGCTATGTGAAAAATAATGGCTGCTACCATCGATACCATCGCTAGCCAATCCCGGCACTCCCGCGAATAACGACGCTCTAAAAAATCCGGCAACGTGGCCACTTTGGAGCGAAGATAAAATGGAACAAATACCAGGGAAAGAAGCACAAGGGTAAACGCTGCCATCCACTCGAAGTTTCCCATTAAAAGCCCTTGATCATATCCAGCTTGAGCCAGACTGACCAGATGGACGCAGGAAATGTTCGTCGCAAAAAGTGCAAGCCCAATCGCCGGCCACTTTAAACTGTGAGATGCCAGAAAATAACCGGTCGATTCACGTTTTGCCCAGCGTTGCCGCATCCCAGCCCAAAGCCCAATCCCTACAATTCCAATTAAGTAAATTGCTATGACCCAACCGTCTAGGAGGCTAATTTGAGTTTTCATGTCACTGGAGGAAACAAGGAAACTCTAACAGCCAAAAAATGCCATCGAATAGCCTCGTTTAGGTACTATATACCCATTAAATTTCTAATCAAAAGACAATCCCTTCGTACCAGTTAAATACACAATATACTATATTACATGTACTTATATAAAAGTAAGGTATGGGGTGGACTGGTTTGACTCACTTTTTGCATCAGCTTAGGATGAGGAAATTGTGCGCATCTTAATTATTGATGATGAAAAGAATGTTCGTCGCACCCTCGAGGTAGCTTTGGGATCCATGGGGCACAAGGCTTGTGCGGTGGACAGTGGGTCGGCTGCGCTCAGTCAACTGAGAGCACAGAGCTTTGACGTTATTTTTTTGGATCTGAGGCTTGGTCAGGAAAGTGGCCTCGATCTTTTGCAAGAGATTTTGGGGTTCTCACCTCACACCGCCGTGGTGGTGTTTACTGCCTATGCTTCAATTGAAACGGCGGTGGAGGCGATGCGTCGCGGCGCTTTTGATTACCTTTCCAAGCCGGCTACTCCGGATCAAGTCCGGCGAATCTTAGCGCATGTCGAAAGAACAAAGAAGTTACAGCGTCGAGTAGCGGAATTGGAATCGCGTGTCGCATTTGAGGAACCCACCATAGACCTCGCGACCAAGTCGCCCGTCATGCAAAAGGCATTGGATATTGCATTTAAAGCGGCGGACAGCGATGCCACCATTCTTTTGTTGGGGGAAAGTGGAACCGGTAAGAGTATGTTAGCCAGAGCAATGCACCGCCGCAGCTCCAGGCAAAGCGGAGCGTTCGTGACGGTCAGTTGTCCCAGCCTTTCGCGCGAACTCTTAGAAAGCGAATTATTTGGTCATGCTCGCGGCTCATTTACCGGAGCCCACTCGGATACCCAAGGCAAAGTGGAGGCCGCCGATAGCGGCACGCTTTTTTTGGATGAAATCGGAGAATTGCCCTTGGAAGTACAGGCCAAATTATTACGGCTTCTTCAGGAACGTGAGTACGAACGAGTGGGAGAAACCAGATCGCGGAGAGCGAATGTCCGCGTAGTCTCCGCGACAAATCGTAATCTTACAAGTCTCATAAAAAAAGGCACTTTTCGAGAAGATCTTTTTTACCGGCTCAATGTTATTTCCATCACACTGCCTCCACTTCGGGAACGATCGGCTGATGTTGAGCGGCTGGCACTCCAATATTTAAAGTTTGCAGCTTCTCACTGCGGCAAACCCGCTCGGAACTTTTCAGCGGCGGCTCTTGAGTCTCTACGGACCTATTCCTGGCCAGGTAATTTGCGTGAACTGCGAAATGTCATCGAAAGAGCCGTGATCCTCAGTGAGAATTCCCAAATCGAGAGAGAAGATTTGATGGAGACCCTTCAAATCTCATCGGAGATTCGCTTGGGCGGCAGGTTTAGTCTGGATCAGATCGAAACCGAACACATTCGCCAGCTTCTTAGCAATACAAAGACTTTGGAGGAAGCGGCAAGTATCTTGGGCATCGATCCGGCAACACTTTATCGAAAGCGGAAGCGGTTTTAAAGCCTGTCAAACATTGCAATAACAACCTTCCGGACATCGAAGGCGCCCCTCGACGAGGGTTCATGCAAATTGCAGGATCAGGATTTCATTTTGCCGGATTTTCACCCGGCGCAGCTTTAGTCAGTGGATGCGTCTGAAATCGTAACATGCGTGTGTCGTGGCGGTAACGGAAATTCAAGAAAATTTGGCACGACTCTAGCTAATACAACAAGGGAATCCATCTGACATGATGCCACTATTACTCCGAAGTGATCAGAAGAGAGAAATTAGAAAATGAGGCGGCGAATCTTTTGGGGCCTTTTCCCCGTTTTCATTTTGATTGTGGGAACCGGTCTATACACAGTGACACTTTTTTCAAAACTTGGCGCAAGTGTGGGCGTTATTTTACGTGAGAATTTTCGGAGCATAGAAGCCGGACAAAAAATGGAATTGGCTGCCGAAAAAATGAACGCCGCTTTTTTATTGTTCCTGGCAGGTTACCAAAGTGGTGGCCAACAACTCTATGATAAAAGCGCAATATTATTTGGCAAAAATCTGAAGTTAGCAGCTCGTAATATCACTCTGCCGGGGGAAGCAGATCTCATCCGCAAGTTAGAACAGGCTGATGCAAATTCTCATTGGCAGACAGAATTTTTCTTGAAAGCCGATGATTCCGAGATCCGAAAGAACACTTATTATAAAGAAATATTACCGTGCCTTACCGAAATTAAGAAAATTTCGAGAGAGCTCATTGATGTCAATGAGAGAGGCATGGCCCAAGCAGACCGGAACGCGCAAGCTCTCAGTGCCCATTCCGTACGCTATTTGATCATTGTAAACGTCATGGGATTGGTCCTTGCAGTTTTCTTTGCGATCCGGCTCCAAAGAGCGATTCTTCAGCCCATTCAGACTTTGAGAAGGGTGTCGCGGAAGTTAGGAGAGGGAAAGCTGGATCAAGTCGTACCGGTTGAGTCCCAAGATGAATTGGGGGAACTTGCAAAGGATTTTAATAAAATGGCCGCGGAGCTGCGAGCTTATCGAAGGCTCACAACCGACCGGATTTTCCAAACGCAGCGAATGATGGAAACAACCTTTGCGGCATTCCCTGACCCGATTATCATATTTTCACTTGAGCGCTGTATTCGTTTTACTAATCCAGCGGCCAACGCTCTTCTCAGAGAGGTCGGCTCGATAGAAAAATTTCCTGGCTCGCTTCAAGATCACCTCACGCGGATCTTGCTTGGAAAGGCAGATTATTTGCCTACCGGATTTGATAAGGCAATCATTCTAAAAATAGAGGACAAAGAAGCTTACTTTCTCCCACGCGTCATAGGCATTCGAGATGAAGAGAAAAATCTTTTTGGCGCCGCAGTTGTCCTTCAGGACGTCACGCGCGGGCGTCTGCTGGATGAGTTAAAAAATAACTCGGCTTCAACCGTCAGCCACGAGTTAAAGACACCTCTGAACAGTATTAGAATGGGACTCTATTTATTACTGGAAGAACAAATAGGCACATTAAATACCCAACAGACGGAACTCTTGATTGCGGCTCGCGAAGATACTGAACGATTGCTGGAGATGATAAACAACCTGTTGGACATGAGCAAATTTGGAAGCGCATCTTTCAACCTAAAAACACTCACTTCCGAGGCACTCATCCAGCGGGTCTGGAGCGAGTGTCATTTGTCCCTGGAGTCCAAGGGTTCAAAACTGCTCACCGTTGTTACAGAGCCAAATCTCCCCAGTGTTTTCGTTGACCCCACACGGATTGTTCACGTTTTCTCCAACTTACTTTCTAATGCTCTGAAGCATACTAAATACCATCAGCCCGTCACTCTGTCCGCCAGCAGAAGGCTGGATAGAGTGCGCTTCTCGGTAAAAAATTTCGGAGAGGGGATTCCCTCGCAATACCACAGCCGTCTTTTCGACCGTTTTTTTCGGATTCCGGGTACGGAAACCTCCGGAGTGGGTTTGGGCTTAGCCATTGCAAAGGAAATTGTGACGATTCACGGCGGTTCGATCGGTGTGGTGAGTCAGGAAGGAGAGACCGCAACGGAATTCTATTTTGATCTGCCAATCGGTGGCTTAGAAACAGCAACAAGCTGATATTAAATTTTAATTATGTTAATATTAAACACACATATTGTACTATTATGATAGATGCTATATACCTCCTCACTACACTGGTTTTTTTTATTATAATGCTTGCATTTATTTGGGGCTGCGAAAATGCTTAGGGAATTAATAACTGACATATTCCGGCGGCTTTCGGAACAGCAATGTTCCATTTCCTAATAACACCAATTCATAAATGCCTTAACTTCCAAACACATATGGAAAATATTATCGTCGGGCTCATTGCTATCGCACTCACGGCGTATCTGATTTACGCAATCATTCGACCCGAAAAATTTTAACAATAAATGACTACCATGACTTATTCCGGTTGGATTCAATTTATCCTTTTTATTGGTGTATTGCTGGCAATCACCAAACCGTTAGGCCTTTTCCTCTGTCGCGTCTTAGATGCAAAAGGGAAAACATTTTTAGACCCTGTGATCGGCCCCGTGGAGCGGCTGACGTATAGGGTTTGCGGCATCGATCCTCAGCAGGAACAGGATTGGAAGCAGTATGCGGTCGCCATGCTGTTATTCAGTTTTGTTTCCATGCTTTTCACGTACGCAATACTCCGTCTACAGGGCATGCTCCCCCTCAATCCTCAAAACCTGGGGGCATTGAGCGAGCATCTTGCATTTAATACTGCGGCAAGTTTTGCAACAAATACCAATTGGCAAAGCTACGGCGGCGAGAGCACGATGTCTTATTTCTCTCAGATGGTGGGTTTAACATTTCAAAACTTCGTTTCGGCTGCCGTTGGGATCACAATTGCTGCCGCACTGGTGCGGGGAATGGCGCGCCACACTTGCAAGACGATTGGGAATTTTTGGGTCGATCTCATTAGGATTACTTATTATCTCCTCTGTCCGATCTGTCTCGTGTTTGCCGCAATTTTGATTTCACAGGGAGTGATTCAGAACTTCAAACCTTATGATTCAGCTAAATTAGTTGAACCCTTCACCGCGCAAGTTGCTAAGGTGGATGAAAAAGGCCAACCGGTTCATGATGCCAGTGGAAATCCTGTCCTGATTAATCAAAAAGTAGAGAGTCAAACCATCGTAAACGGTCCTATGGCTTCACAGGTGGCTATCAAAATGTTTGGGACCAATGGTGGCGGTTACACAAACGTCAATGGGGCCCATCCATTTGAAAATCCGACACCGATTTCAAATTTTCTCCAAATGCTGTCTGTTTTGGCCATTCCCAGTGCACTGACCTATTATTTTGGACGCACCGTCAAGAATTTGAAGCACGGTTGGACGGTGTGGGCCGTCATGTTTGTGCTCTTTTTAGCGAGCCTTTCAATATGTTGGTATTTTGAGGCTGCGGGAAATCCTAATTTTACCGCGCTTGGAGTGGATCCCGGTAGCGGTAATATGGAGGGAAAAGAGGTTCGGTTTGGAATATTTAATTCCGTGCTATTTAATGTGATTAGCACGATCACTTCCTGTGGTGCGACAAACGCGGCACTGGATTCTTTTACCCCACTGGGTGGCGCAATTCCATTATTCAATATCCAATTGAGTGAGGTGGTCTTTGGCGGTGTGGGCACGGGGCTCACCGGAATGCTAGTATATATTGTAATAGCAATCTTTGTGGCTGGCCTGATGATTGGCCGAACTCCGGAATACCTCGGAAAAAAAATCGGTGCGTACGATGTAAAAATGGCGTCATTCGTCATTTTCATCTTCGCGTTTGTCGTCCTGGGATTTACCGCCTGGGCATGTCTGCATCCGATGGGTTTACCCGATGCTACAGGCAAGCCGACAGACGGTACGAACAATGGCGGGCCGCATGCATTTACGGAAATCCTCTATGCGTATAGTTCCGCGGCGGGAAATAATGGAAGTGGTTTTGCCGGAATTAGCGCTAATGCGCCATGGTATGACACTACCCTTGGATTAGCGATGCTCTTCGGTCGTTATGCCATGATTATTCCGATGCTGGCTTTGGCGGGCTCATTTGCTAAAAAGAAACTCATGCCAACAAGCCCGGGGAGTTTCCCGCTTTCGGGCTTACTTTTTGGTTCACTGCTCATTGGAACCATTATTCTCGTGGGCGCGTTGACTTTTGTACCCGCACTTGTACTAGGTCCCGTTGTTGAACATTTCCTAATGCTCTCGGGCAAGTTGTTCTAATTCTAATTGATTTCATTCTTATGACATCCAAAGTTACTTCCATTTTCGATCCCGCTATTGTTATTCCGGCTATCGGCGAGTCATTTAAAAAACTCAACCCGGTGCATATGTTTCGCAATCCGGTGATGTTTGTCACTGAAGTAGGAGCGGCAATTACTACAGTATTGATGTTTACAGGTAGCCAAGGGGCTTCTTTCCATTTCCTACTACAAATTACGGCTTGGTTATGGTTTACGGTCCTTTTTGCAAATTTTGCCGAAGCTATGGCGGAAGGCCGAGGGAAAGCACAGGCGGATTCTCTGCGGAAATCTCGCACCCAAACATTTGCAAACCGGATTAAAGACGCCGCCACTACGGAAAAAATTCCGGCCGACGCTCTGCGCAAGGGTGATCTTGTCATTGTAAAAGCCGGCGAGCTCATCCCTGGAGACGGGGACGTGATCGAAGGGGCGGCAACGGTGGATGAATCCGCAATTACGGGTGAGTCCGCTCCCGTAATTCGAGAAGCTGGCGGTGACCGTTGTGCCGTCACTGGAGGTACGCGGGTTCTATCCGATGTGATTAAAATTCGTATTACCTCGAATCCTGGAGAGACCTTTCTGGATCAGATGATCAGTTTGGTAGAAGGAGCAAAACGCCAGAAAACTCCAAACGAGATTGCCCTGACCATTTTGCTTGCTGCCCTCACGGTGATCTTTCTCGTTGTTCTTGTGACGATGAAAGCTTTTGGCATGTACCTT
>PSRL01000034.1 GCA_003176035.1 Verrucomicrobiota bacterium | reverse complement strand
AAATTTTGCATCCAGTGCAAATACCTTACCATCGCATGTTAAAACTAGCGGATTTACTTCGACCAGCGAACAATCTAGTTCTAAAAAAAGCTTAAAAATATTCAGAAACAGAGTTGCAGCTTCTGCAATTTTGGAAGATTCAAAGCCCAATCGATGAGCAAGGTTGCGGGCTTGGTAGGCCTGAAGGCCAAGTAATGGATGGACTGGCTCCTTAATGATTTTTTCGGGAGTCTTTTCGGCAACGTCTTCAATTTCAACTCCACCCTCGGTACTTGCGATGATCATTGGCGCCCCAATGGCCCGATCCAAGACAATGGCAAAATAATATTCCTTCGCAATCTCAACGCTTTCCGCAATCAAGACTTTTCGGACTACTCTTCCCACCGTTCCTGTCTGGTGCGTCCTCAATGTATTTCCAAGCATCTTTCCCGCTAGGTTTGCGGCTTTTTCCGGGGAATCGCAAAGGTGGACTCCGCCTTGAAATCCATCTGCGAATGTTCCTTTGCCTCGGCCGCCGGCGTGGATCTGAGCTTTTACGACCAGGTGATCGATCCCGAGACGACTCGCAACACTCTGTGCTTCCTCCGCGGTGGAGGCTGGCGCACCCTTTGGGGTCGCAATGTGAAACTTTTCAAACAACTGTTTTGCCTGGTATTCGTGGATATTCATTCAACTGATTCTTATCACTGGGATTTCCCATCCAAGTTCGGTGGTTTCTTTTAGAACTTTGTAGCGCAAAAAAGACTTTGCGTCCCGATGTCAGCTTCCAAAAGAAATCAACGAAGTTGGCATGCTATTGAGCTTCTCCAATTAGCTTCTTTCTCCAAGAAAAAACTAGTGGGTTGCCATTATTTTTTGCTCTTTGTGAAGAGCTATTCGAAATAAATTGCAAGTTTTTATATATTAGAGAATTAATATCTTTAGGCGCCCCTATTTCATTTGCGAAACGCTTCAGCTCCGCTTAAATTACAGCTCCTTTTTGCATTTTGAGGAGCAATTCCCTGAGTTTCCCATGCCCAATCGTCCTGCACCAGAAAATACAGGTTTAAGTCCATCTTTTCATTTCCAGAAGCTCCCGGCCAAAAAAAGAGTCATAGTGGTTGGGATTGCCTTTGCGGTGGTATTGGGGTTGCTTTGTGCACTTGGCATTTTCAAATTGGTCCGGACGCGACAAACAGCCGAGGGAGGGAAAAATTCTCCTGCCTCTCCACCTGCCGTGACCTCTATCACAACTCATTGGGAAGAATGGATACCCGTTCTGAATTCTGTGGGAACGCTCCAGGCGGTCAATGGAGTGATGGTCTGTACGGATTTGCCTGGCATTGTCGAAAGCATCCATTTCGACTCCGGAACCGAAGTGGAAAAAGGCGACCTCCTTGTGAAACTGGACACCCGTCAGGAAGAGGCTCAACTTATTGCGGCCAAAGCCAAAGCGGAACTCTCGACCAACAACTTAAAGCGCGCGGAACAACTCCATTCTAAAAATATTTTACCTCGTTCGGCTTACGATGTCGCGGTTGCGGATTTCCACGAAAAATCCGGAAACGTTAAAGAAATTCACACTCAAATCGCTCGAAAAATGATACGAGCACCTTTCTCTGGCTGGATTGGAATCCGACAAGTCAATTGCGGCCAATATTTACAAAGTGGGGATAAAATTGTGCCGCTTCAGAGCCTTGACCCCATCTATGTCGCCTTCTCCCTTCCTCAGACAGACCTCGGAAAACTGAAAATAAACCAAACCGTCCTCCTTGAGCCGCAGGGACTACAGAACCAACCCTATGTTGGCACAATTACCGCTCTCAATTCCATAATCGACCCCTCAACGGCTAATTTGCAAATACAAGCCACTGTTGCAAACCAAAATGGCCTTTTACGTCCCGGGATGTTTGTGCGAGTGGAAGTACAACTTCAGGATAAGGAAAATGTAATTACCCTGCCACATTCGGCAATCCGATATGCGCCCTACGGTGATTCTGTTTTTGTGATTAAACCGGTGAAAAAAGATGATGGGACATCTCATTTGGAAGTTGAGCAACGCGTTGTGAGATTGGGACCGGCACGCGGAGACCGAGTGGTCATTAAGTCCGGACTTCGGATCGGAGAAGAAGTAGCTACTTCAAGACTCTTGGGTTTACGTCCCGGAAGCCCAGTGCGGATAAACAATGCCGTCCAACCCAGTAACGAACTGCATCCCCAGCCTCAGGATAGCTAAATTAGCTATTAAATAGCTGTAGAAAAGAGCGTTATGAAATTCACAGATATTTTTATTCGGCGTCCTGTCGCGGCCACGGTCATCAGCCTTATGATCCTACTGGCGGGTTTTCAATCGTTGCGGTCACTTCTGCTGAATGTTCGCGAGTACCCCCGCACCGAGACGACTGTGATTTCCATTGCCACCACATACACGGGAGCAAGTGCGGAACTCGTGAGAAGCCATATTACGACATTTTTGGAAAAGGCAATATCCGATGTCGATGGCATCGATTACGTGGAGTCGTCGAGTGCGCAGAACAAGAGCACTATTACAGTGCACCTTAGGCTCAACTTTGACGTTTATAAAGCGCTGACCCATATTCAAGCTAAGATTGCTCAAATTCGCAACCATCTTCCCTCGGAAGCGGAAGCACCCGTCATTGAGATAAAAACCGGTGACACTCAGATTGCGCTCCTATACCTGTCTTTTTCTTCTCGGGATTTGGATAGCAATCAAATTACGGATTTTCTCAATCGGGTGATTCAGCCAAAGCTTACGGCACTTACCGGTATCCAAAAGGCGGAAATTCTAGGTGAACAAACATTTGCAATGCGCGTCTGGTTGAAGCCGGACCACATGGCAGCCCTTCACATTGCTCCAAGCGACGTCACCAAGGCGCTTACAGCAAATCACTACGCAGCGGCGATCGGATCGACAAAAGGGACCATGACCACAGCTCATGTCGTTGCTAATACGGATCTTCGGAACGTCGAAGAATTCCGCCAATTGGTAGTCGCGCAACGCAATGGAGCAATGATTCGACTAAAGGACATTGCGGATGTTGAGCTAGGCGCGGAAGATTATAACGAAATCGCACGATTTGATGGCGAAACCGCTATCTTTATCGGTATTTGGGGCTCGCCCACAGTGAGTCCATTGGACATTACTCAGGCGGTAAGAAAGGCTCTACCGGAACTTCAAGCGCTTCTCCTGCCGGGAATGAAATGTGAAATCGAATACGATTCCACGGATTACATTCGGGACGCTTTTCATGAAGTCACGAAAACACTACTCGAAGCTCTTGTCGTTGTCGTCATCGTGATGTTCCTATTTTTAGGGTCTGTCCGTTCTGTTCTGATCCCAGTCATCGCCATCCCGATTTCGTTGATCGGTACAGCTTTTCTCGTAGCGCTTGCCGGTTTTAGTATGAACCTCTTGACACTCTTGGCGGTGGTTCTGGCAGTGGGTTTAGTGGTGGATGACGCCATCGTGGTTGTCGAAAATATCGAACGCCACATCCGAACGGGTTTGCCACCACTGGAAGCGGCACTCAGAGGCGCTCGGGAGCTGATCGGACCAATAATTGCTATGACAATTACCTTAGCTGCTGTCTATGCTCCCATTGGCATTCAAGGAGGATTAACCGGAGCCCTCTTCCGTGAATTCGCCTTTACCTTAGCCGCGGCGGTCATCGTTTCGGGCATCGTAGCCCTCACTCTTGCTCCGATGATGTCCGTATGGCTTCTGAGATTCAGTGACCATAAGATGCGATTTTGCTCATTTTTGGATCACTGGTTTGCAGCTCTCAAAGAGAAATATGCCCGAACTTTAACATGGAGTTTAGGCTATCGATCGGCCTTTTACGTGCTTTGGGGTTTTGCCGTAATCTCCGCCGTTTTTTTCTACAAGTTTTCAACTAAAGAACTGGCGCCTCGGGAGGATGAAGGATTCATCGACGTCCCCATTCAAACGGGAGCTAACTCCACATTGGATCAAACCGATTTGTTTGCGCGACAACTGAATGCGATTTATCACGCTATTCCGGAAGTGAAACACACATTGCAAATTATCAGCTCAACCTCAGGCTTCGTTGGCGTGACATTGAAGCCCTTCAATCAACGAAAACGCTCAATTGATCAAACTTTGGCCGATATCTCTGAAGAGAATTCCAAAATTGCGGGCATTGATCTCTTTGCAATGACACCGGCTCCGCTGCCTGGCGCAGATCAATTCCCCATTGAGTTCGTCATCGGCGCGCCGGCTGAACTTCAGGAAATGTTACCCTTTGCCGAAAACCTTGTACAAAAAGCTCGAAAAAGCGGGCTTTTTTCATTTATCGACACCAATCTAAAATACGATCAGCCTGAATACCGAGTTCATTTTGATCGTGATAAGGTTGCGACATTAGGCATCGACCTGCAACGGAGTGGCCGGGATCTCAATGCTATGTTAGCGGGCGGCTCTGTCAGTCGTTTTAGTAACCAAGGTCATAGCTATAAAGTCATTCCTCAAATAAAACGGATTCACCGTCTTAACCCGGACCAACTGGCGGATATCTACATGGGCTCTCAGGACGGGAAACTGGTGAAGCTTTCAACGTTTGCCCATATTTCCCGTTCAGTTCAGCCACGCGAGCTGACGCATTTCCAACAACTGCATTCAGTGACCATCCAGGGGAGTCCCACCTCCGGTGTTTCCATGGAATCGGCCCTTTCCTTTTTGGAACGAGATGCTCGGAAAATTTTACCCGCCGGATATGTAATTGACTATGCTGGGGAATCCCGTCAATTGCGAAAAGAAGGAGACCGTCTGCTCGGAACAATGGTATTATCTTTGATTTTTATCTTCTTGGTGCTCGCCGCTCAGTTTGAAAGCTTTCGCGATCCTCTGATTGTGCTTTTTGGTTCAGCACCATTAGCCATAACCGGAGCCCTCCTGATGCCATTCATGGGTTTTAGTACGTTAAATATTTATACCCAGATCAGTATCATCACGCTGATCGGACTCATTACGAAAAATGGAATCCTTATTGTGGAGTTTGCCAATAAATTGCAAGAATCCGGACTTGATAAATTTCAAGCGGTTATTGAGGCCGCCAGTATTCGGCTTCGCCCTATTCTCATGACGACGCTGTCCACCGTAGTCGGAAGCCTTCCTCTGATCCTATTCCGAGGACCAGGAGCAGGTGCTCGCAATAGCATCGGGGCTGTAATAGTTTCCGGAATGGTGATCGGTACTTTTTTTACACTATTCTGCGTACCTGCCATCTATACCCTTATAGCTAAAACACGCAGAAAGGCATCCCTGCAACAGCTTCTTCCTTCCTCGACTGCCGGAGATGCTCCACCGCCGTACCAAGAACCAGCTCCGGTCATTTGATACGAGCGGTAATTTAATATAAAAATTTATTAATTACATGGTTGCATATTGTTACCAGATCCAGCAGCAGTGCCGGATGACCGAGGCGCGAGAAGCCTCAAAGGGGTTAGCAGCATCGCTAAGTCCAGGGTTCGCTTTGTTCTCTCTGATAGACGGAGAAAAGCGCTCAGGTTCCGAGCACTATGATCCTAAAAGTTAATATCATAACAAGTTGCAAAAGAAATAATAATAAGCTCTTGCTTGTGGCATTTCCTTTGATTCGAGCTGTGTAGCGGCGAAACCCCTATAAAAGACGCACGAAAACAATTCTTATGATTTGATAATGCAAGGATATGCTTATCAAATAATTTCCCGGCATATCAGAGAGTGATTGTCTCTTGCGATAATCCGCATTTTCGCAAATAGTTAGAATCTTGAAAAAGACACCTTCTTTTGCCCTGGGTATCGTTTTGTTCACCGTTTTCATCGATATGATCGGTTTCGGCATCGTTATTCCGATACTCCCTTTATACGCGGAGGGCGGCCACTTTCACGCAACGGTGATGGAGTTAGGATGGCTTCTGGGCATCTTTTCTTTGATGCAGCTGATTATGGCGCCCGTGATCGGTAAAATTTCCGATCGTATTGGACGCAAACCGGTTCTCACTTTCAGTATCTTTTGTACCGGCCTGGGATTTCTCATCATGGGGGCCGCAACTACCCTTTGGATGCTTTTTTTAGCGCGTATGATCGCTGGTGCCAGTGGAGGCAATATCGCAACCGCTCAGGCTTGTATTGCTGATATCACACCAAAGGATCAGCGCTCAAAGTCCATGGGACTGGTAGGAGCAGCTTTTGGTTTAGGATTTGTTTTGGGACCCGCCATTGGCGGAGCCTTAAGCGCACACGTTTTTCCCTCCGCTCCTTATTATTTCGCTGCGGTGCTTGCTTTTTGTAATGCAATTTGCGTTGTGCTTTTCCTGCCAGAAACGCTTCCAATGGAGCGGCGCATTCATGTCGGCGAAAAGGCACCTCTATCAGCGGTATTTGCCGCAGGTCAAGGCCCGCTGATTACCACGATCTTAGGAGCTTATCTTGCGTCCATTACCGGGTTTTCGATAATGACTACCCTCTTTGCATTATTTAATGAAAAGCAGTTGGGCTATGGCGCCAATCATACCGGATATTTCCTTGCCTACGTAGGGATATTGGGAATTCTGGTTCAGGGAGGGCTCCTCCGACGCTTGCTCCAAAAGCCGAGAGAAAAGTCTCTAGCTGCGATAGGTTCATTATCGCTAGCGTTGGGTCTGTTTCTCTTACCCTTTTCCAGCGGATGGCTATCTTTGTCGTTGATCCTCATTTTGATCGCACTGGGCAACGGTCTGATAATCCCCACCCTCAACGGTCTGGCTTCTCGCTGCTCCGAAAGTGGTGTGCAAGGCCGAGTGATTGGTTTGATGCAGTCAGCGGGAAGCCTTGGTCGGTTTGTAGGTCCCCTAATTGCGATGGCATTGGTTCAACTAGACACTCCGTCTCATTACGGACGATCCCCATTTTGGGCTGGTGCCATTTTCTTGTTGATCGCCTTTGGGTTGGTACTGACGTTTTCGCAGAAAAAAATTCAGCTCAATGCAGTATCCAATGGGGCTTAAGAATTCGCCCCGAGAAAGAAAATAATTTTCTGCGGCCTGCCAGCAATTTGCAGGTGCCTCGCTCCCCTCATATGGTCTGGCCTGATGAGGCGATGACGGCAATTAGACCATTTATTAACTAAATAGTACACCCTGAAAAAGGGCTGAAAAGCATCCAGCGCCTGCGTTGCTCAGTCGTCGAGTAGCGCAAGGCTACACTGCCTCCTTCGCGTCTTGGCGGCGGACGCTTTT
>PSRL01000156.1 GCA_003176035.1 Verrucomicrobiota bacterium | reverse complement strand
GCTGGTGCTGGTTGCACTTGTGGTTTTGGTTTGGCACATGCGCCAAGACCTAAAGCGGCGCCGGCGATGGCGATGATAGCAGTCATCTTAACGAACTTCAATTTGTCTCCCCCCTTTTTTCGCTGGTTGCGTGAAGCGTATTCTGGCGAATCCCTTATGGCTTACAACGAAAAATTATCATTCTTGAAAGATTGGATGATAGGAATATCTCTAAACAGATCAACGAGAAGGAAATTGTGTGTTCAAAATGATGACCGGATCGTTATTCTCGACCCGATCAAACAATTCGCAAATTTCGCTGTTGTACATGCGAATGCAGCCATGACTAGCAGGTTGGCCCAGAAGATGTTCCTGATTAGTTCCATGTATGTAAATGTAGCGATCTTTCGTGTTGGCGTTCTCCGCATCCAAGCCGCCGAGCCAAAGGATGCGAGTGGTGATGAGGTCTTCTTCGCCGCCCTGCGGAGCAATGATTCCACTAGGCTGCCGCCCCCGAAAAATTTCTCCTGGAGCGGCACCATTTCCAATTTTTGAGTGTATGTAGAAGCGCCCTAACGGGGTTTTGAAACTATCTTTACAAAAGCCGAGTCCAAATTTTGAAGTGGAAATAGTATATGTGGATAAAATTTGATGCGCTTGTCGCAGTTGCATTTTTTGTTCGGGAACCGATACTATTAGGCATCTGATGTTCGCAGATGGCAAAGAGGGCGTTGTAGTCATCAAAGAAAAATACCTTTCGCGGGCCATCTCATTAGATTATTTTTGCAAGCAAAGATGAGGAAAACATTTCACGTGGCGATTGTAGGAGCCACTGGGGCGGTGGGGTTGGAGATCATTCGGGTTTTGGAGCGGCGACGTTTCCCTATTTCCAAGTTGACATTATTAGCGTCTTCGCGGTCAGTTGGGAGGTTTTTACAATTTGAAAATCAGACACTTAAGGTTCAAGAATTAAATGAGAAAGCTTTTGAAGACGTTGATTTTGCTCTTTTTAGTGCGAACGGAGAAATTTCTCTTCGGTACGCCAAGATGGCTGTCCAATCGGGCGCAATAGTCATTGATAATTCCTCAGCTTTTCGAGCGGATCCGGAGGTCCCTTTGGTCATTCCGGAAATTAATGGAACAGATGTCCGCGAACATCGTGGGATCATAGCCAATCCGAATTGCACAACCGCAATCACACTGATGGGCCTCTATCCACTTCATCGCGCATTTGGTGTCAGACGTGTTTTTGCTTCGAGTTATCAAGCGGTTTCGGGTTCCGGGGCACAAGCGATTCAGGAGCTGGAGCAGCAAGTACGCTGCCTGGGGAAAGGCGAGGAAGTTACAAGGCGGGTCTATCCTCATCAGATTGCTTTCAACGTGATTCCGCATGTCGATGCGTTTCTTGAATCCGGCTACACCAAGGAAGAAATGAAAATGCAAAATGAAGGACGCCGGATTATGCACCTTCCTCAATTTCGAGCCTCTGTGACCTGTGTTCGCGTTCCTGTCTACCGAGCGCATTCGATTGCGGTTTCGGCAGAATTTGAAAAGCTGGTTTCACTCGATATCGCTCGCTCTGCGCTGCTCAAAGCTCCAGGAATCAGGCTCCTCGAGGATGCGGCTCTCTACCCGGTTCCGCTCGATGTGGAAGGGAAAGATATCTGCGAAGTCGGGCGATTGCGCCTGGACTGCGCCCTGGACAATGGACTGGCGTTTTGGGTCTGCGGAGATCAGCTTCTTAAAGGAGCTGCACTCAACGCCGTCCAAATTGCAGAATTGTTGATTTAAGGGTGGTGCATCGGTGATAAGATTCTTTCTGCTATTACAGCCATTCCAGCGAAACCCCTATGGAGTGATCACAAATTTGGATGGTATTTTTTCTTCGGGCGCGGCGCCAGAATGAGGCACTACCTTGGACGGTATTGACTCACTTTCAGAACGCAGCCTGGCTCCAAAAGTGCGGCAACCCTTTGGGTGAGATCTTTTTTGCCATAGGATGGTGTTGCTTTAGTTGGTCAGGTATCGCAGAGGATACCTCCTCGCTCCTGATCCTCTGTCATAATTGCTTCTGGCGCCGGCCTCCCTAGGTTTTAGGATAGATGTTCTATATAAAAAAGCTGCCATGGACAGAGGATATAAGGGCTAATCGAGAGATTCACCAGGCGACATTTTCGATTTGTTGTCCCTTGATGGCGCTCTAATTAAAAGAACAATTTCGCCTTTGGGAGCACGATGGAGGAAGTGATTGAGGGTATCGGCTGCGCTTCCACGGTGGTATTCTTCAAATTTCTTGGAGAGTTCTCGGGCCACGCACGTCAAGATTTGCGGAGCAATTTCAACGAGGGCTGTGAGAGATTTAACTAATCGGTGAGGCGATTCAAAATAAACGGACGTTTCCGATCGACTCACCGCTCGCTGCAATTCCAGACAGCGTTGACCTGACTTATTTGGGAGAAAGCCACCGAAATAAAACTTTTCCGTGGGAAAGCCCGAGCCGACTAATGCGGTCAATATCGCCGAAGGACCCGGTAACACAGTGAAGTACAAATTTTCCGCGATACAAAGGCGTATTAACCGGCTCCCAGGGTCTGAAATCCCGGGCATGCCGGCATCGCTGATTAATGCAATTCGAAAACCGTTTTTCAGGCGACCGATCAATTCCGCACTCCGCGCAGCCTCATTATGCTCATGGAAACTGACAAGCGGTTTGGAAATTTCCAAATGTCGGAGAAGGATGGAGGCGTGTCTGGTGTCTTCCGCCGCGATATAATCTGCTTCCCGCAAAGATCGAATCGCTCGCAAGGTGATATCGCCTAAATTCCCAATGGGTGTGGGAATAATGGTGAGCATATTACCAGCCTTGTGTGAGTTGACTCATGAGTGAAATGGCCATGGCATGTCCCGCTAATGGCAGAGCCTGTCTCTCATCTGATGTCAAGTCAGTGCCGACGAACGTGGAGAAGCGATCCGCACCTACGAAATAAGTCGTCTGGCCAGTGGCAGCGCCGGATTGGAGGACCGAGCCGGTGATCCGGTCAATGACGTCATATTGAACCTGTATTTGAAGCTGAAATTGTTGGGTTTGAAAGATGTTCGTGGTTGATGAGAGAATGGGAGCACGTGAGACATCGGTTAATCTGCACTGCAAAATGGCATCAGCTTGGTCCTCCGGCACAATTCGATAGGTTCCGTCAGTCTGAAACGCGCGGATCGTAATGTTCGCCAACAAAACCTCCGTCCGAGGAACGAGCGTGGTGTTTCGAAAAGTAGGGATTGCTAGCGTGCGAACGGCGCGCATTGCAGTGGGGCGAATTTCGCCTAAGTGATAGCAACTGGTAAGAGTCAAAACGACCAGGAGAGAAAGGACCTGTCTCATGGATGAGGAAGAGCTGGTTCTGTTGGAGTGAGAGGCTGGAGCTCGCGTTCACCAGTTCGCATTTTAGGTTTTGTGACAGGCAGTTCATCGGGAATCACGTCTTTCTTTGAGGGACCGGCGTAATCTGAGAGCCCTTGGGTTTCCACCTGCGCTTGCATTTTGCGGCGCATCGCAGCCATCTTACCCGTTTGAGCCTTATCGGGACCCGTCCTTAACGCATCATCGCCCAGTGTGCTGCGAATGGCTTCAATTCGCGTTTTTGCCAAAACCGCTTGAGGCGAGGAAGGCTGGCGACGAACGACTTCGTTGTAGTATGTATAGGCGGCCTGATAATTGTGGTTCTGGTCGTAAAATCTGGCGATGTTGTAGATATTCACCGATTCTCTCTCGCTAATTGTCCGGAGGTTTTTTTGTACTTGAGCGGCATGTTCGCTATTTCCGTACTGTACGGTATAGTCTTGAAAATAGTCTTGAGCCTGAGAGAGGGCAGAAAGATCCTGGGAATTCTTTCTCAGACCTACTCGCATGTAAACATATGCTATTTGGTATTGTGCATTGCTCACGATGCTGCTATTGGGATACTTGTCAATTAAAGTTTGGTAGGCTTGGACGGCATCTTGTACGCGTCCCTGACGCTCATAAGTAAGACCCAAATTAAATTGAACAATCGGCGCGTAGCGGCCAAAGGGAGCGGAAGCGAGGATTTTCTCGTACATATGCTGAGCTATTTCAAAATTCGACATCAAGATATTTAAGAAAACTTGATTTCGTTTTTCCAAGTAGTAATTGGCGATATTGATCTGTTCCGCGATGGATTCGTCGAATTGTTTCGCCTCCGGATAACGTGCGATGAGAGCCTGAAAAGTATCGAAAGACTTTTGTAAGCTCCCTCGTTTTTTGAAGAGCTTAGCAAGCAAGAATTGAGCCTGCGGGGCTTCCTGAGCAAAGACAAAGTGCTTCACGATGTAACGGTACCCTTTGATTGCTTGGACGATGTTTCCGGACTGTTCATCTTGAATTGCTTGCCTAAGTAAGACGGCAGCCTCGGTGCTTGAGGTAAGCAGCTGAGTGATTCGGTCCGGAGCCTTCCCTTTGGAAGTTGTGCGAGCTGCTGAGGCAGTATCTTCCGTGGCGGCATGCAGCATCGGTGTCGCTAGGGACAGTAGCGACAGGGCTAAAATAAGAAAGGTGCGTAACTGCATCGAGTCGAGGAGCGCAAAGTATGAGAAATTGACCTGAAGCGTCAATCCAACTTCGTTGGTTTCTTTTAACAGGTAGAGCCAGCTTCTCTTAGAAACCACAAGTGTGAATGGGGTACTTCTTGAACTTTAGATTCCTTAAAGATACGCACCCGACATTGCCGGATTTTTTTAAAGCACCTCTGATTGAAAATTATGGATTTTCGATTTATGAGCTTGTAGTGGAAAAAAGATTCCGTGGTAACCAGCGAAGCTGGTCCGGCCTCGCCGGACGACAAAGCTGGCTTGTCAACGGTTCTTTAAACAAAAATGCGTATCCTCCTTATTGACGGTCACTACTATATCTATCGTTCTTTCCATGCGATTAGAAATCTTCGGAATTCGCGAGGAGAGCCGACTAATGCGATTTACGGATTTGTACGAGCAATACGCCGCATGTTGGTTGATTTGCGCCCGGAATTAGGAGCCGTCATCTGGGATTCGGGTCCGCCGACGCGGCGACTGGCATTGCAATCGACGTATAAGCAGCATCGAGCGGAAATGCCGGATGCCCTGCGCTTTCAAGAACCCTTAATTCAAGAACTTTGCCCGCTTCTTGGCCTCTCCAGTCTGAGCCTCCCGGAGGTGGAAGCCGATGATTTGATCGCCTGCTATACAGAGGCTGCGGCCGCCCTTGGGATAGAAGTAGACATTGCGACGAATGACAAAGACCTTCTTCAATTGGTGCGGCCGGGAGTCTTTGTCTATTCCACCAGCAAAGCGGACCTTGTGGCCCCATCGGATACTTGCGCATTATTAGGCGAGGGCGACGTCCTTAAAAAATGGGGTGTCCCGCCAGCGCATATTGGTGAGGTGTTGGCACTTACAGGGGATGCGTCTGACAACATCTCCGGGGTGGAAGGGGTTGGACCAAAGACAGCGACGGAATTAATTCGACAGTACGGAAAGGTAAGCAACCTTCTGGAAAATTTAAAAAAGATCAAAAATGAGAATCTCCGAAAAAAGTTGGAAGTCGCGCGAGAACGTATTCTCCAGAATCGGGAGATGATTCGCCTGGATTTGGATTTGCCTCTGCCTCTCCCGGTGAAAGATTTGCGAATTAACCCGCAATTTCGGCAATTGATTAAGGAGCTTGAAAGGTATGAATTTAACTCCATATTGGCGGAAGTAAAAAGAGAGGCCGAAGGCGGTTCGGGTGCAGCTCAAAAAGAGCTTTTTTCATCCGACGCTTAGTATTATAAAAAGAAGATGATATCACTTGATGTTCGATCCCTTGAAATAGCGGCTCGTGATGCTCGTGGTCTTGCAATGGATGCGGTGACGGCTTGCAAATCCGGTCATCTCGGGCTTCCGCTGGGGGCTACTGAAATAGGAGCTGTTCTTTTTGGCGAAGCTCTTTCAGTTTATCCGGACGATCCCAAGTGGTTGAATCGAGATCGATTTGTCCTTTCCGCCGGCCACGGAAGTATGTTTCTATATGGGTGGTTACATCTTGCGGGATTTAAAATTGATCTCGAGGATCTTAAGAAATTTCGATCTCTCCACAGCATTACACCAGGACATCCCGAATTTCGTGAAACGCCGGGAGTGGAAGCTACGACAGGGCCGTTGGGACAAGGAGTTGCCAATGGAGTCGGCTACGCTATTGCCGGAAAAATGGCTGAAGCCCATTTTAATACCCCACAGCATTGTATTTTCGATCATCACGTTGTTGTCCTGGCGGGAGACGGCTGCATTCAGGAGGGAATTGCCCAGGAAGCCTCCGCATTGGCAGGG
>PSRL01000060.1 GCA_003176035.1 Verrucomicrobiota bacterium | reverse complement strand
TGAAGCCGATGCGATACTGCGCTGTTACCGCCTCCTTGCCGACCATCTGCACCAATATGGCTCCGATGGCCTGGGAGCGCTCATCGTGAGCATGACGCGTCAACTTTCGGACCTTCTCGTCGTCTATCTTCTGGCTCGGGAGGCCGGCCTTACTTCTTGGTCTGAAAACCGCCTCATATGTCCCTTACCCGTAGTACCCTTGTTCGAACGAGTGGAAGATCTTGCACGCAGTTCTTCCATCCTCACTGACTTCCTTGCGCATCCCGTAACTCAAGTCAGTTTACCCATTTACTCTCGAGGGACCGAAAAGCCAATTGTTCAAGTGATGATCGGTTACAGCGACAGCAACAAAGACGCGGGGATCTTGGCGAGTCAGTGGGAATTATATCGTGCGCAGAAATCGATGATGACTGCTGCCCGCCGATTTGGCGTGGTGCTTCGTTTTTTTCATGGGCGTGGGGGAACAATTAGCCGTGGAGCGGGCCCTACCCACCGCTTCTTAGAGGCGTTACCCTCGGGTTCATTAGATGGCGGTATCAGGGTGACGGAACAGGGAGAGACCATCGCACAAAAATACGCCAACCGAAGCACCGCTACTTTTAACTTGGAACTTTTACTGGCGAGTACCACCGGCGAAACTCTTTCACCAGTCACTCCACAAGCGGAGGGAAAGGACATCGATTCCATCTTGGATTTTCTGGCAACTGAAAGCTCATCCACTTATCGAGCGCTCCTCGATACGGAAAATTTCATGGAATTTTACAATCAGGCTACCCCTATCGACGCCCTGGAATGCAGTAGTATTGGGTCACGCCCTGCGAGACGCAATGACAACCGTACCTTGTCGGATTTACGAGCAATTCCTTGGGTTTTCAGCTGGAATCAATCCAGATTTTACCTGCCGGGTTGGTTTGGGGTAGGGGCTGCACTGGAGAAACTTCGGATGCAGGATCCCCTTGCTTTTCAGGAGCTCAAAAACTCAGCGAGATCCCACCCTCTTTTGCGATACACATTGACCAATGTGGAAACCAACCTCGCCAGCGCCCATCTCGGAATAATGGAAGACTACGCTGCGCTGGTAAAAAATGTCACTGTGCGGCGCCGGTTCATGAAATTGATTTCAACTGAATTCAAACGAAGTTATCACATGGTAGAGGCCGTCCTCGGGGGAGCACTTTCCCGACGTCGCCCGCGGATGTTAAAAACCCTGGCTCTTCGTGAGGAGGCGCTTGCGCTACTCCACCGCAAACAGATTTATCTGTTAAAGGCATGGAGGACCTCCCGAGCTCAAAGGAGGAATTCCCAGGCGAACAAAATCTTACCCGAGCTCCTTCTCTCTCTCAACGCTATCGCCGGTGGATTGCGGACTACCGGATAGGCAGAGCATTCCCTTCATGTCAACTTTCTGACTTTTCAAAACGAACGGTATGAAGTCCAGTCCCTAAATTCCCTGTTGGAGATTTGTGAAATCGAGGTTATCCTTCCCTCTTGCCTCATTCGGCACCCGTAGCTCAGGGGATAGAGCAGTGGATTTCTAATCCATTGGTCGCAGGTTCAAATCCTGCCGGGTGCGCCAGAAATTTTCTATCTCTCTTCCATCTCTATAGCGAACCCCCATAAATGATCACAGATTTGAAGGGTATTTTTTTCGAGCGCGTCGCAAAAGCAAGGCCATATCCATGATATGGACTTGGCTTTGCAGCAATGGCTGAGGGAAAAAGACCCACAAAGTTGCTCTCATTTTATGGGCGTTTCGCTATCACTTCCTCGATTCCGTCACACAAAAATGAGTGCTCCGCCTATTTCCGTAACGCGGGTTATGTAAATATATAAGTGAAAAACGCTCTGGTGGTACTCATTTTTGATGTCCTTTCTCTGGGGTGAGGTCAGCACGCTCTCAGAAAAGAAAGGGTGCTAACTGAATATGATTTTTTTGTATCTCTTTTTCGGTAACAAGACCCCGTGTTCGAGCCTCGTGAAGAGCTTGTGAAACTTGCCCGTTTGAAATCTCCTTTGCCTCTATCAAATCTAGAATCGTTTTCATGGGGCGAGTAACTTGATAACCGTCGCGTTCTTCTATTTCGCTAGGCTGAAGATCAGAAAAATGAAGTCTGAGCACTGGTGGAATCTTTGAACCTTTTCGGAATTTCCAAGGTACTGTCATATGCAGTTTTGATGGCATTAAATTCGAAAGATCATAAATGCTCAGCGCGCTCTGATGTGAATATATCCCCCGCGGAACATCATTATGATCACGAGACCATAGAGACCAGAGAATGAGGTCAGAACGTGAAGGGAAAGGGTAGTATGCCAGGCGGAAGATCCCAGGATGCTGTCGTTCCCAATTTCCCACCCTCACATGGTACGCGTGATTGGTCCGGATAAAACCGGCGTTTTCCGCTTGCTTAGCAGTAAAATATCCGCCTTGACTTGATGCAACTGTAAAGAGCCTCGTTTGGTTTTTGAGAGCCGATTTCTTTAGAAGTGTCATAAACAGCTTAAGTATTAAGCTATTTATGTTTAATGTCCAGATTTAAGCTGCTTGTTCTCAGATGCATCCCATTACCTCATCCTCACTCCAAATTTCCGATTTTCTGAGTAACATTGAGAATGCTGCGATGGGTTTTCACGCGGTGAATTCCGCTGCCTTGAAGAGTTGTTCTCCTCCTTACCCAACCAAAATTGGTGAGGATGAGATATACAGCCTATTGCGGTATGGTCCACTTGAGAGCGTATTATAAACTTTTAGTAGGGCGGAATTAGGCATGAGCATTAGGAAGGCGAGCCAAGGAAGAAAAAGGGCGTGCAAAATCTTTTGCTAATCTCCTAAAGCGGCAAGCCAGGCAAAAGAGCATTCAACAACCCAACCCGTGGGCAAGAGAACAAAGCCCTTCTTAGCTTCCGGTGATTTCACTACAAAAAGAGCTCAGGAGCTTCTTCTTGTGCCGCTTAAAATGTAAGTTCTTTGATCGCATCCTCATCAGATATAGTGAGAAAACCTTCTCAATATGGCATAACACTTTGTGAGTTCAGAGTTAATACTGCCAACGCAAGATGTAAATACGCAACCTCTCTTGAGAAGAATCCACCGCGATGTACTGGCCTACAGCCAAATCTTTGATAGTGGCATAGGCGTTGTGTGCGCTCCCAAAAACCGTGGTCTTAGGAGAAATCCTAAACGTTCTGATTGTCCCAGTTTTTTTGTCTATAATGGCAACATCGGTGGGCGTAACCTTCGTGATCGAGCCTCTGAAAGTTTCATTTTTAGATGCTTCCTGAAGAGGGGAAGAGCGCTGATGGACTGTACAATCCGCAAACAAAAGGAGCATAGCCCCAAGGGGCGGCAGGAGAAAAAATAGCGAACGGAAAAGACAATAAATACGCATTGCAAAATATCGCAAAAAAAAGACTTTTGGCAAATTTGCACTAAAAGACTTCACCCTTTCTTTACTCGTAGTGCAAATGAGACTTAGTTTGTGATCCGGTTGCCGCCGAATTTCTACAACCTCTCCCAAAATCTAGGTTGTGTCTACGAATTACGCACTATCATGAAGGAAGCAGCAAGGCACAAAGAAGCAAAGACGGTTTTTTTGAGTTTGTCATAGCGAGTGGAAATACGTCGGAACTGTTTCTTTCATTGAAGAAGCGTTCGATCACCAGCAATCGAAAGAGCTGGTCTCGGCTACGACTCCTCGACTCTACTGGTGAGGAGGTTAAGGAAGGAGTTAAAGGAAAAAATTCGTTGAGTGGTGTCCTGAGGAGTAAAATCCGTAGAATTAGCAGGAATTGGGCGTAATCCCCCAACCCCGTTAATTTTTTATGCCGAGGAGCCCCTTTTTATCGGAAGACAATCATCTGTGCTTTTACAGAGAAAGTCTCAGCGTCAGAGTCGGAGGAGCGACCCACTTTCATGATAATTGCGTCAGCGCCGTTTCTTTGTCCGTTGTACTGCAAAATCCTATAGAGTTCATTCATCTCGTCGGTTTTGGAATCAAAGGTCATTGTCCCAATCACAGTGTAAGGCTGTTTCGGCGGGTGATCCAAAACTGGAAGCCTCGTGGCTTTGGATTTCGGAGGAAATGTCTGCGCTACGGTAGGCCAATAGTATCGTGTGCTTCTTTGAAGACCACAACCTGAGGAAAATAGCACCAATGTCAATATTGGCGCCAGAATCAGCACGTTCACTTTTCCCGCAAAATTATGAAAACGGTTCATACAAAAGGAAGATGTAGCAATAGTTTATTCTCCTGTCACGGTTAACTGTAAATAGAGTGATTCTCAATGGAATCTCTCCTAAAAGCTATGGGGGCCATGGGCGAGAAGCAATTATGACATAGGATCAGGAGCGAGGATGGACATTGTATTCTCTGCGATAGCTCTTAGCTGACCAACTCAAGCGAGATGTCGTCGAGCAGCTTGCCCGCATGGACACGACTACAGCATTTGGCGCGCTTGCACAGTACGAGCGTACCTTGATTCACGAGCGCGTTGTTGCGGGATTGGCTGCCGCCAAACGGTGTGGTCGGACTGGCGGACGTCCGCCAGCCATTGCGGTGGGAAATTGGATGCCATCATCTCCGCATGGAATAGCGGCAGGTCTAAGGCAGCTGTGTGCCGCAATTTTGGTGTCAAGCGCACCACCTTGATTGAAACCCTTGCTCGGCTCAAGTGTCCTGCGTAAACACACTCATTTTTCACCATGGCGCGCCAAAGCTCCCGCAGAGGTGCGGCGTCAGGTAATTTTACATACGTCTGTTATAGAGTATATTATAAACCTATGTCACAATTATCCGTAACTGCTGTTTCTTCATCCACTTTTTCCCAAAACGAAAGTCGTTGTGTGAGTGCTGACGAGGCACGACAAAAGCGTATTGAATCTTATCTTAAAGAAGGCAATGAAGCCCAGCTAGATAGAGAGTTAAGTGCACTCAACGACGAAGAGTTTAACCGTGCGGTCACGCGTCAAATTTTTGAAAAACTACCTCCAGCATTGTTCACTAGTAATCAATTGCATCCACGTTTGCAGAAACTCATAGAGAAAGGTTATCCACCTTCAGCTGCTCAGCAAAGCATCCTTGATAACCCCGGAAGATGCCTTTTTCATGGGAAAGTAAATCTTTCCCTGGGTAAACCTAGTCCTCATTTGAAGGCAATGATAAAAAATATGACATCTGCTCATCTGAAGAATAGTTACTTCACCCTGCCAGCACCTTATTTGATTTTATCAGAGTTGCCACAGCGGGCAGATCTGACTGAGCCACAACGTGGCGAATTACAAAGGTATAGTAGGGAATGTCGCTCTGAAGCCGTATAATCAATCACTTGTTGCCAGGCTCGAACGACGGGCTGGGCAAAACAGTCACTAAATTAGTCTGGGGTAGAGCTGCTGGACATACCCCAAGCAGTCGGAACAGCGTTTGTAATGGAATTCCCACTCAGGAGGAAGGTTTGAAATTGCTATTAGCAATATAGCTTCCAATAACAGGCATGTGACGGACTCCGGTCACTTTGTCAACTCCTTTTATTCTTTCGGCGGGAATTAGGGAATTATAGTAGTAACTGCAATTTCCTGTTTACTTTGGACCGCTCTATCTTTTGGATAGCGAGCGAGTACATCAATGCCACGCATATTTTGTAAGCGTTTAGGCAAAGCCAACTAGGAAGGGAAGGGAAGATGGCGTGATGAAGAGATGAAGATTTAGAGGCGGAGAGAAAGAGCGAATACTGAGGGGATATGAGG
>PSRL01000005.1 GCA_003176035.1 Verrucomicrobiota bacterium | reverse complement strand
TTTAGAAGCACAAAATTGGGAACTCCGGTTTGTTGCCCTGCAACTTCCCCGGAAGAACTCCGGAAAAGCCCCCCAACTTCGTTGGTTTTTTAGAAGCACAAAATTGGGAACTCCGGTTTTTGCCCCACCAGTTTCCGAAAAAATTCTTCGGGAGAGGTTTTATTGGGAAGTTTGCGAGCTGCGTAACCAAGCAGTAGTCAGATAACCAACGGCGAGGCCTAGAAAGAGAGCCACCACTACGTCTGATAGATGATGTTTCCCCAGATAGAGGCGTGAGGCGGTAATGAAAAGTGCGATGAGCATGCAAGGTGCCCCCCAAAGCGGCCGAGTGAAAAGGATTACAGCCGCCAAGCCCACGGCGGTTGCGGTGTGACCGGAGGGAAAGGAATTGTAGGAATGGACACCCAGGAGAAGTCGCCCGTCGTGAAAGGGACCATACCAACCGGGCGCGATGGCGGGATCGGCATCAGGCCGCGTGCGCCCTGTCAGGGAACGGCAGGTGGTTGCCAAACCACCTGCTATCATGGCGGAAATGACCGCCGCCGCAAAAATTTTCGACCACGCAAAGCTCCGCAATTGTCTGGCAACAAGGGCGGCCAAAATGCCCGCCCCAATGAGTTCCGGCCAATCTCCAAATTTACTGAGTTTTGTAGCGACAACATATTCGCTACTTTGTTTCCAATCTTTGCCCTCAGCGGAAATAACCCATGCGCGAAAGGTTGAATCATAACGGAATGCAAAAAAGATGGAGATGGCTGCGACCATCAAAAAGGCGATGAGGGCCTTCCGTGGGAAAAAAGATCCCAGCCTTTGAATGAAAAGATCCACAATCCCCATTCTCTAAGCTTTTCAACCAGAGCGCAAATGATTTGGGTGGCTTTCGGCTAAAAACCGTTCGAAAGCTCGTAATGTTTCTTTACTACAGTGGTGTTCAATACCTTCGGCATCTTGTTGAGCGACAGCCTCGCTGATACCCAACGCACAAAGAAAGTTCACCACAATTTTGTGCCGTTTTCGACTCGCTGAAGCCATCGCTCTGCCCTCCGGAGTTAAAAAAATGGACCGATAGGGCTCGGATTGCAATAACCCCTTGATCCGCAACCGACGTACGGTCTGGATCACCGTTACGTGTGAAACACCCATTCTCTTGGCAATGTCCGTCGCTCTAGCCTCTCCCACAGAATCGATGAGCTCCGCAATAGCTTCCACATAATCCTCCGCTCGCTCTTGAGCATGTTGTTGACGGGTGCGGCGTTGCCCGGCGGCAACAGTCCGCGCTCGTTGCTCAACGGACTTCGTTCGCAGAAGGGGCTTCCGTCCCACAGAGGCTTTGTGATTCTGCAAATTTTTGCCGGATGGGGAACTCATTGGACATATTTTTCTAGCATCAACATTAAAATCTAGGCAAGACTACATTATCAGAAACAACAAAAATCTCCCAACAACAAAAATCTCCCCTGGACATTCCAAAAGCCTATGAATGATATACAACCTAATACGATGAAACTGCCTGATCCAGGATGGCGGCGAGCACCAGGATCCCCTTCTTTACCGGAGGTCTTTCGAAGCGTTCGAATTCCAGGAAACGGGCGTGGAGTACTGGGATTTTTACGGAAGCTACTCGCTTTTTCGGGTCCCGGCTACTTAGTGGCGGTAGGATATATGGACCCAGGCAACTGGGCGACGAGTTTGGCAGGGGGAGCGCAATTCAATTATGTGCTGCTTTCGGTCATTGTCATCTCGAATTTCATGGCGATATTGCTTCAGCATCTGGCCTTGAAGCTTGGGATTGTCACCGGGCGAGATCTTGCCCAAGCTTGCCGGGATCATTTTCCACAGGGAATTAATATTTTACTTTGGATTGCATGTGAAATTGCTATCACCGCCTGTGATCTCGCAGAGGTCATAGGGTCTGCTATCGCTTTAAATCTACTCTTTGGTATCCCCCTCGTGTGGGGTGTGTGTATCACCGCTGTGGATGTACTAGCGATTCTTTTCCTGCAAAGTAAGGGATTCCGCCTCTTGGAAGCCCTTGTGATTACGCTCATTGCTATAATTGGCGGCAGTTTTCTTGTGGAAATTATTTTCAGCCGTCCTGATCCATTGGCCATCCTTTCCGGCTGCCTTCCTTCAGCCGAGATCCTGAAGAATCCCGAAATGCTCTACGTGGCGATCGGAATTCTCGGCGCAACCGTGATGCCGCACAATCTCTATCTCCATTCGGCAGTCTGTCAGACGCGGAATTTTGAACCTACATCAGCCGGCCGGAAAGAAGCCGTCTTTTTTGCAACGCTCGATTCGACCATAGCCCTGATGTTGGCTCTTTTCATCAATGCGGCTATTCTCATTGTGGCAGCCGCGGTTTTTCATCGAAGCGGCCACTCGGAAGTTGCTGAAATTCAAGACGCCTATAGGCTGCTGAGTCCGCTGTTGGGCACGGGTGTGGCAAGCGCCCTTTTTGCCTTGGCACTCTTGGCTTCGGGTCAAAATTCCACTCTGACCGGAACACTTGCCGGCCAGGTAGTGATGGAGGGATTCCTTCACCTCCGAATTCATCCAAGCCTCCGCCGTTTGATTACGCGACTCCTAGCCATTGTGCCCGCCGTCCTGGTCACTGTGATTGCTGGCGAAAGCGGGACTGCCCGGCTCTTAATCTTGAGTCAAGTCGTTCTCAGTATGCAGCTGAGCTTTGCGGTGATCCCGCTGGTGTACTTCACTGGTGATCGAAAGAAAATGGGGGAATTTGCAAACGCTCCTTGGCTGAGCATCCTTTCCTGGAGCCTTGCTATTGTAATTTTAGCGCTAAATATTTGGCTGCTAATAAAAACATTCCAAGCCGGAATTTAGAACATCGAATTACCTAAAAGAAAAAGGGCGATGGGAGAGATGTTTTCTGTGCAAGCAGTTTCTCATCAGTGAGACCTCTATTAGAATTCACCCCCACCCAAAGGGAAATTACGCACTAGCATGCGGTTTGTTATTGAAAAGCATGTTACGGAGGAAAGCACGGTTCTCATCGCCCTTTTTAGGTTGCAAAAAATTGCTATGGGTTGCCGGCCTGCCTAGGTTTTGGAAGAGCTGTTCTAATAAACCCATACGCCGGAACAAAAATTTTCTCCTATCCCCGGCTGCATTGAGAGCCCTGTGGCAGGAGTTACAAAGCGCTTGTCTGTGTGCGATGTGGGCGTTTCTGCAATTTGCATTTTTACAGCGGTGAAGTACATTTTTAATCTGAAACTGCGATCATATGGACGTTAAAGAATTTGTTCTGCCCCAAAAAATTTTCCTGGTAGCATTAATTATCATTTGTTTGAAATCTATTGCGTTTGGGCAACCGCAAGCTCTTCCCGCATATGAAAGGCAGCTAATGGATTTAGCGAAGGTTCGATTTCGGGCAGATGACTATGCTAACGAGTTGGCAACGGGGCGGTTGTTTCAGATCTATGCACAGCTTCAAGAGCAGCTGGCATGGGCCAAATCCCTGCAAGGGCTTTTAGACAAGCCGGATTTATCCACGGCCGCTATTGATCATTTGCAGGATTTGAGTCAGCAAATTCGAGCTTTCTATAAGAGCTATATCTCTACCGAAATATTAGGAGACAAGGAGGCTTATGAAAAACCGGATTTGATTATTATTTTAGGAGCTGGTGGAGCTCAGACACTTGAAGAGAGGACTCAAAGTGCCTTGCCGTTAATAAAACGCTTCCCTGAGGCGAAGGTACTCGTTTCGGGAGGGGGGAGAGGAATTCGTCTGGAGAGTGAAGAAATGCGTCGGATGTTAGTGGAGAAGGGGGTGGATGGAGCGCGTGTGATTGAAGAGAGCGATTCTCTGGATACGCTGGGAAATGCGGTTTTCAGTAAACTTGTGATGAGCCAACAGAAAATCGCCGCAAGGACCATTCTTTTGGTCACCTCTGATTTTCACGCTCCACGCGCGCTTTTGATATTCAAAAGCATCTTAGGGGGCAATGCTCGCATTGCAGCGGTCCTCGCGCCGCATCCGGCCTCGGACTCCGAGCAGCGAATCGATAAGGAGTTAAAAAATGGGGCGGAAAGTCTGCGGGAAATGCTTTCTTACCAAAAGATTCCGGGTGCGATCACCGCGCGGCGCATTGAGGATCCCAGCAGTGCTCTTTATCAAATGGTCATTCACCACGACCTCTATAAAAATCGGTGGGACTTGATTCGTAAGTATGAAACTGGTGCGGAATCCCAGACTGAGCAGTAATTCTCCAGGGTGATCCAGTAGAAAAGGGTGACCGGGAAAGGGTGACCGGGAGAGAAAAGGGGGTTCTATGGGCAAGGTGGTCCTCATCAAGCTGCTGGCTTTGGGAATTCTAACCGCCTCTTTTTGAAGAGGGCCTGAGAAATGTAGGCGTAAAAGGCCGAGTGGATGGTTGCTCTTGCAGAGTCAATCATCTTGTGGCAGAATTTCTCAGCCCTGGAGGAAGAGCGTATGAGAGTGCCTGTTTTTTTAGGGGCCCCCGGCTGAAATTTTCGCGGTGGAATCAAATAACGCCGGCATAGCACAGTGGTAGTGCAGCTGATTTGTAATCAGCAGGTCGTCGGTTCGAACCCGACTGCCGGCTCTCTTTACCAGAGTAAATCTGGCTCTGGCTCTTTAAAACCGGGCTTGTTTTAATGTCACCAAATGCCGCCATCCAGCGATGGCTCGATCGGCAAATTTTCTTCCCAAACGTGACGTAACACGGAGAAAACAATGGTGGATTTCGGTTCCGCCCCGATTCAGTGATACGGGAAAACGTCAACGCCGATTTTTGAAACAAAACAAGAGGCTCTTGCGGAGGTTCAGCGCCTAAAGATTCGCCTAGAAAACCATGGAGCAGCAGTCAGGCTACTCAGTCCCACTGATGAGCAACAAGCTGCAAAAGCCATTCAGCTACTCAAGGATGCGGGCATGGATATCCAGCTTACGGAAGTGGTGGGCGATTACCTCCACCGCCATCGACAGCGGTCCGCCAGCGTTACATTGAAGAGTGCGTGGGTACAATATGTCGATCGCCTGGTTGCAGACGGAGCCAGCACAGCACACCGAAGAAATCATGAACGAACTTTCAAGCGATTTTTGGCTCTGCACGATCGGCTTGTATGCGAATTGAGTCGCGAGGATATTGAACGGATTTTAGCCAACTGTTCTAAAAGTTATTTCAATATGCAGTTACGGGAATTGCGGTCTGTTCTCAACTTCGCGCAAGAAAAGGAATGGGTTTCGTCGAATTTAGCTCTGAAAGTAAATTTAAAAAAACAAAAATTAAGTGAGCCTGAAATCTACTCTCCTGAACAAATCCAAACGCTTATGGAAAAAGCGGCTATTCATCATCCAGCACTGGTGCCAACTATGGCACTCATGACCTTTGCGGGCATTCGCCCGGATTGCCACGGTGGTGAAATTACCAGAATCACTTGGAACAGCATTATATTGGACGATGTACATAAGCGGATCGAGTTACCTGGGAATGCCACAAAAACAGGTAAGCGCCGCACGATTACTATGCGTCCTCCTTTAAGGTCATGGATTGATTGGCATATCAATAGAGGAGGCATCACAGAAGGGACTGTCTGTCCTATAAAAGACGGAGCGCTTCGAAAAAAGCTACGACAGATTTTTTCAGCGGCCAATGTAAAGCGAATTCAAGACGGACTTCGACATTCATTCGGTGCCTGCACATATTCCCGACATGGTATCAGCTTTTCCTTGGCGAAAATTCTTGAGTTTTGCCCGCCGAGGCTCACAGAGCGCTGCTGTTCAGTTTATATCACGTTGTGAACAGGTTCTATAGGGCTAGCCCGCGAGATTGCTTGAGTAAATTACTTGGAATCCATGTTCTCGCCCATTCGGGAAGCTTATTAGAAAGGTATTTTATGCGTCCACGTTTCATCGAAAATAAGAGCCGACGATTTTTGCCGGTGTTATCGAGCACAAAAAAGCGCTCCGCGAGATCGATGGCCTTGTTCAGATTGGAAAGGCTCCGGTTATATCGACGTACAACATCTTCGATCGGTACGGTATGTCCTCCGCGGGTAGTCCGCTCAGTAATACGTGTATGACACAGCGCAGCGTCTTTGAGACATACAAATATAAGATTGACTTTATAACCTGCGTTTGCAGCTCGTTCCATCAAGGCGAGTTTCCGATTTCCAGATAAAGTGGTATCGACGGCAAAGCTTATTCCCTCACGCAACAGTTGTTCCTGTTTCTGAAGAGCCCTGCGACCAGCCTGAAAAGGGTGCAAGTTATACTGCGCAGCAAAGTAATCTGGAGAAATTACCGGAATACGTGCGGCAAACCAGCGATCGGCAATAGTCGTTTTTCCAGCACCATTGGGTCCGGCAATTACCCACAGTTGTGGCATTACAAATCCCGAATCACCATTATCTGTCCATCAAGAGCCACCTTTACAAGCTGTTGACGTCCATCTGGATATTCTTTGATGATTTCATCTGGATAGCGGTCATCCCCATAATAAATGGGAAATCCTGCCGCCAAATGCTCCTGGGCAGCAAGATCATCATCTTGGGCCAGAGCTGCTTCTATTCCGCCAGATGCCAGAAAGGCTTCATTTGGGTTCATGTATTCCTTAGAATTCAATCAAAAAATACACCAGCTGCTGTAATTTCCAAGAGCAGAAATTTTTCTACGGGGAACCTCATTACTTCCAATTTTTAGAACAGAGACTTCATCTGATGGTTAAAGGAAGTGGAGATATTTTGTTCGGAATCACATAAATGTCAAATTCTAGAAATATCTTTTCAGATGCAATCACCGCCGAAGTTATTCACGAGTGTCGGTAACTTTTCCTTGGCAAAATTCTGCGAGCTTTGTCCCAGGGGCCTGCAGAGCGCTACCGTTCGCTTTCGCTCGCTGTAAATAAGTTTCGCTATCCTTAATGGCAAGATCTTTTTCTCTGGACAAATCAACTGCAATTAGGAAAAACGACTTCAACGAAACGCAGCTTGTAGAGCTTTGCCGTACCATATAGGGCCTCGGTAAGCTGTGTGAGATATTACTTGATCTCACCTAAGGTTAATTTCGAAAGTGCGGTTTCGATCTGATTTTTATTAAATCTCAATGTTTTTTGAGCCAATTTTGTTACGGGCACAAGTTTTCTACGAACCAATGCTTGCAATGTTCTTTTAGATATTCCAAGAAATTGTGCAGCAAAAGTTCTAACTGCCCATTATTAAGAATCTCGCTCTTAGGTCCGTATTTCCGAATTCTCTCGAGCCGTAGTAGTTCTCTGAGTAATCGAATTTCTTCTTCCAGCCGGTTCTTTGTTGTTTCTAAATGCTCCTTTGTTTCCAGAAGCTCTGTACTAAGCTGGCTATTAATTTTTTCTAGCTCATCAGCTTTTTGTGCTCGCTTATTGAGCTCTTTGTATTCAGGG
>PSRL01000180.1 GCA_003176035.1 Verrucomicrobiota bacterium | reverse complement strand
CATACACCAACAACATGTCACCAGCCACACCAGCATAGAAGCTGTCGGGCGTTATTTCGAAAATCTTCGCCGGGCCTACTCCGAACGTTCTGTGCAATACGATAGGCATCGTAATTTGCTGAAGTTTGACGCAGCAGCAGTCATCACTCAAATTACGCTCAATAATTCACCTCGGGTGGATTTTGATAGCCAATATTTCATAACAGGTAGATACGCGCGCGACTGCTATATCTCCAGGGTAGTTGGAGGAACTGGTGCCACGATAGAACCCCGTAAATCGGCTACACAGACCAGGGGAACACTTAACATCCAAGAAAAAATGGGTTGGGCAAAAAGCGCTGCCATTCCTCTTGATGCAAAATCCGCGACAAACATCCTTCTGCCAGCTACGCCTAAAATAAAATTCGACTATGAATATATTTCGGACTCTCTGCCTTCATCCACGCGCACACCACCAGGATTGGAGATCCTCCGTGAGTTGTCAGAGAAAACTTCTTCTTTTCAATTTGAAACTTGCGGGCTCAAAGTAGGAAAGTTACTCCCCACACTGGAAGATACCGAAATCACAGTGCGAGGTCTTGGGAATCAAAACCGCAACATTTTTATCCCTAACGTCTCAGGTCAGGTCGCTCAGCATCTCAAATATCGATTAGAAGGAAGCCAGGGAAATTACCGTTTTTTCCCAATCAGGAATGCTCAATTTCTCCTTCAAGAATCTTCCACCTCCGCATCTCATTGGACAATTGATCTTTCTCAAATCGAGAATTTGGATGACCTCAATTACTCGATCACACCAGGAGGAGTCTTAACCTTTCATGACTCCACACGTGGACCTGTACGAATCGATTTTGGACAGACAGGGGGCACAATTGAAGTGCGTTCCAAAACTCGCAGCTGGCGGCTGGATCGCACTTCTCGGTCACTTCTGTTAACTCAGATTGATCTTGGAGCGAGCGAGGTACCGGGATCGAAAGGAGCTAGATTGCAAAGGATATTGGAAAATGCAATTTTGCTTTCTAAGCTCTATGAGTTTATCCAGCGGCGAAGCAAGGAAAGAAATTCAATCATCCCGCCTGCGTCTTTAAAAACAGCACTTCACAATCATTCGATTTATACGGACCGTTGGGTCTCTTTAGATCGTTCTCCATCGGGCCATCTGGGAACGTTAGACACTGAAAGTTCCGAGTGGATCACCAGCGGTGATCCGCAGCTCAACAAGGGGAAACTGCTCGGCCGAATTGGCTCTACATTTTATTTTTCTTCAAAAAACCAAATTTGGAATCGGGTAGCGGGGCATCTTACTCAGCCGATCCATAAGCAGAGCTTGCCCTTGGGAGAAACAAGTCAGGGAACAGAAATCACTGGCGTCTGGTCACAAAACGAGTTGGTTTTCATATCTCAATCGATTCCTTTACACCATGGAAAGGGATTTTTGGAGGCAATTTATCAGCTCAAGGAAACTGGGCAACCGGAGTTAGTTAAGTTGACGGTGCCTTTGGAAGATTTTCGTTCTCATCTTTCTTCAGAAGACGCGATGTCCACTTCTAAAGTTCTCCAAGCCATTATGGAATTAATTGGTATTCCCAAAAATTCCTTCACCTATAATTCAACCGCTGGGTTTGCAAATCTTCTTTTATTAGTTTGTCGCGATACACCCAGACGAGAGCGCAGCTTTTGGTTAAATACAAAGAACAGCGAAGTCATTACTCTAGATAATAGCCTACCGCAAGACGCGGTTCCCATTGCAATGCCCGACTTACCACATACCGCTCAAACTATCTTTTATTATAGTGATACGGAAAAGGCACTTTATGGAACAAGCAGGGGAAACACTCAGCCGTTTTCTGAAGCACCACTACCTCAGAGCACACCGCTGATGAAGAAACTGCGGAACATCAAATTCGTAGAAAGCCGCTTACAGGTAGAAAGCGAGGATGGAATCGTTTATGAAATAGATGCAAAGGGTAAAAAACGCATCGTCCAGTTTACAGCGCGCTGGATGAGTTCACGCCAAACCAGTTGGGTAAACGAGGTGGTTCAAATTTTCCACACGCAGGATAGCTCAGAGAGTGTTGAGATCCGGGGAATTCAGCTAGCTGACGGGACAGCCGTTACTTGCTGGTATGACAAAATTCTCAATCACTTTACAGTTGCTCCAAAAACGCTATCGGTTGAGAGGTTGTTGCATCTCGGATTGGCGACCGATGAAGGCGGAGCCTGGATTTTCCAGCCAAATGTGGGCCAGCTTTATCTCCTTCCAACATTCACACCGGAAGCAGCAACGCTGTTTTTTGACAATCGGAACAACAACTATTTAACACTGCTTCAACTCTCCACTACCCAACCTGTCTTGCCCAACGAAAAGGTGAACCGTGCGATCCGGGTCGGGGATGGTCGGGTAGTTGCGTGGACACAATCCGGCCTAACGCTTCTTTTGGACTCAAAATTGCTCCGTCATCCCATTGTATTAGCAGTAAACGAAGACTGGTTCTCCGGGGAATCCAATCAACAAAAGCATCTGGCTCTCCTCACCTCCGATCAAAATTATAGATTTTACGCAAAAATCGACCTGCCTCAAACAGCTTCCCGGGGCCGCTTACGTTTTCGACGCTGGTATGATGTCGCAAGCCAAAAGATCATTACTATTCCTTTGGAGAGGCTGTCGAATGGTCTCGACTACGTTGGCGTTGCGCCCTCTCAGGACATGGCTTATTTTGGCAATCAGAGCAGTCTCATCGCTTTATCAGCAACCGACGAAACGCGAGAAATTCTGCCTACGCGTTTTTTTGATCCAAATCGGAATGCAAATGTTTTGAGTTTGCGAATAAAGGCAGCCAATGAGAGCTTTGCCACGATTCCCCCTGTGCTCGCGGGGGTCGATACGGTTGCATTACACGGCAACATCAATCAGTTGGCATTCAATAAACCATTTTGGGAGCATCACCGCCTCATTGTGTTAGACCCCGTACCCGATAGCCCCTCCACTGGTCCTTCCTTCCTTGGTACTCTTGAGCTCAATTTTACTGATGCGGAAAAGCTCGCTGTTGGGCGCGATGACAATCATCTGTTCTTCGAATTTTCGAACCAGCCGAATTCTCCACGCCTCACCATCAATCGTTTTTTTGGGTCCTCGCAAAATCACCTTACGCTGAAATTTGCAAATGGACTGCGTCGGAAACTCACGTCGAATTCCGCCGAGCTTACCGCCCCTCCAACAAAGCTTCTCAGCACATTGCCTTTGGAAACATAAAGCTTCCCCGATTGTCCCCACCGGCGCTGTGCGCCGGGGGATAGGCCATTTATGAATTCACACTGCTCCACTTCCTTGCTCTCAGTGTTCTACCGCACACCAAATTTGTACACTGTCGCGGAGCGAAAAATCTCGCCGGGGCGGAGCACGGTTGAAGGGAAATTCGGGTGATTGGGTGAATCCGGGAAATGTTGGGTTTCCAGACAAAATGCTCCGTACTGCGGATATTTTTGTCCACCTTTTCCTTGAAGGGTGCCATTTAGGAAATTAGCGGTGTAAAATTGCAGACCTGGCTGGTCAGTCAGGACCTTGAGGAAACGTCCGGATGTGGGTTCATAAACTTCAGCAGCTAAGGCAAATTTTTTCGATCCTGCCCGAGCTAAGACGTAATTATGGTCATATCCGATGGGATTGCCGCCCGTCTGTTGAATTGCGGCACCGATGGGTGTGAATTTACGCAAATCGAAAGGTGTACCGATCACAGAACGGATTTCTCCCGTAGGGATGAGGTGCGCATCGGTAGGAGTATAATAGAATGCATTGATTTTGATGCGGTGATTCAGCACGTTCCCATTGCCAGTGCCGGCGAGATTAAAATAGCTGTGATTCGTCAGGTTCAGCACCGTCGGGCGGTCCGTGCTTGCCCCATAAAGTACGATCAATGCGTTCTGATCATTGAGAATAAAGGAGACCGAGACATTCAATGCCCCCGGATAGCCCTGGTCCTTGTGGGGGCTGACGAGAGAAAAAGAAACGGCCGCAGGATGTTGAGACACAATTTTCGCAGTCCACATCTTTTTATTGAAACCAATTTTTCCACCGTGGAGGCTATTGGGCGCATTGTTAATGGGCAGATGGTACACCTTTCCATCCAATGTGAATTGCCCCCGTGCGATCCGGTTGGCATAACGGCCCACCGTCGCTCCAAAATAAGGCGTATTGGTAAGGTAAGGGGCTAGTGTATCAAACCCAAGGACAACGTCATCTAATTTGCCGCGCCGATTGGGCATTTGAAGATTCACAATGGTTGCACCATAATCCATGATACTCACGGATGCTCCTTGTTTGTTAGTAAGCGTATATAGCGTCACTGGCTTACCACTCGGTAGCTTCCCAAAAACGGATGTTATAACACCGGGGGGAGAGGCGGGAACCGCACCTTGCGCTTGTGGGAATATGACAACAAGTGCTGAAAGAACAATTAATAGGAATTTCATGGGATACTGGGGTTTAATGGTATTTGGATTTTTGCTGATAGGGGGCACTTGGCTATGTTTGCGCAGAAAATCTGTGTCGAGCAAAGGAGAATTTATGGGTACTAACGCCTCCTGTAAAAAGGGGCGCCTTCCAGCCGTCTCCGGGCGGTGCAAAGCCAGTGCCCCTCGAGGATGAAGCTTTCGTGCTCGTGTCGACAGGCTCTGACAGAGCTTTCTCCCATGCGGCGCAGCGGCTTGCCCCTGCCTGGTTTGAGAACAAAAAACTGGTTTTTCCGATCCGCGACGCTACATTCCCGAAGTCAATCCCTCAGGATCGCTCCTCCTGAAAGTATCTGACTTGGCAATATCCCCCCCCAAGATCCAAGAATTTGCTCATAGTAAAGACTTAATAATAATAATAACTTGTTAATAACCCTTATACTAAGAAATGTTTGGAGGGGGACCGGTTTAATAGGCCTCGCCAAGCAACGGCTTCAGATGCCTCAATTCGCCGCTCCATGTTTGACGGAGAAAATGCGTGCATCCCCAGAATGGATGCAAGGCTGCCAATCAAAAAGGCGACAACTTCATGGCATTTTCTGAAAATATGCCACAATTTCATTCAGAACATTCTCTCAGGGAGGTCCTTCAAGACGTATCGTCCGGATTTTCTGGTGCCTCGTTTTTCGACTAAACCGATTCTCAAAAGAGGACGAAGCAGACTTGCGGCATATTGCTTCGAAATGCTCAGAGCTTTCCAAATCTCACTGGGGCTCATGCTGCCGCGATCTTTGAGAAGCGTCAGCAGACGCTCCTGCTTTGGATGCAAGACCAACTTTTGCGGCAATTTCTGATTAAAGGTCTGTATCCGCAGCCAAACGCGTTCCAGTGTTTTTTGTAGTCCTTCGGCGCAATATTCCAACCATTTTGTCAGATCATCCGCTTCCTTCCGGACTTCCTCAAGCGCGGTGTAATAGCGAGGACGGTCTTCCCAATAATACTCATCCACGGAAAAAATGTGATAGGTGTCAAACCCTCGGCGATAGAGTTCCCACAGAGCCAGTGCCCTTCCTGTCCGTCCATTACCGTCAGCAAAAGGATGGATACTTTCGAATCGATAATGGAGAATTGCCGAACTCAATACTGGCGACAATTTGAGGGATTCTTGGTTCCACCATTCCAACAATTCGAACATGAGCCCAGACACTTCCTGAGGCGGCGGCGGTAGATAGCGGCTGATGCGTACCTGTATTGAACGATATTTCCCCGCTTCCCCCTGATCCATAACGCCGCCGGCCAAAATGCGATGCAATTTTAAGACCTCCGCATGCCCAATTTTAGATTTTTTTGCGTTTTTCCCTATATACCGCAGACCAGCGAAATAATTCACTATTTCTCGCTGGGGTCTCCCTCCCGCAATTGCTGTCTTGCTTCCCCCTTCCAGGGCCCGAACCTCTTCCAATGTCAAGGGATTGCCTTCAATTGCGGTGGAAGCATGCACATTCCGAGAGCGGCTGTCCTTCTGCAAAGCCGGAATCCATGTGAGTCCGATTGTGGCTGTTAAAACACGTTCTCGCAGAATAGCGATATCTTCCACTCGGGCAAGCAATGAGGGGGTTATTGTAAACAAAGGAGTGTAGGCCATATTACTTAACCGACTATTGGTCCGCTATTGGTCCGCTATTGGTCCGCTATTGGTCCACTATTGGTCCACTATTGGTCCACTATTGGTCCACTATTGGTCCACTATTGGTCCACTATTGGT